>JAXHTS010000069.1 GCA_034190085.1 Spirochaetota bacterium | reverse complement strand
AGCTTTAAAAAAAACTCAAAAAGGTAAAAATGTAAAAATCTGACGCTCACGGATGAGCTAATGCAGAGCCTGCACAGAAGGTGCTTAAAAAGGCTCTGCCAAAAACTAATAAGTCCTCGCAGCGCGGAAGCCCATGCTGCCGTCCGCCATGGACGGGCCGAGAGGGCTTCGACTAGAGACGCACAGATCGCGGTGATCGCTTTCCCCGCTGTACCAGACCCCGCCCCGCTGCACACGGAGAGTACCACTACTTGGACCTGTTGGATCTATTTCCGGATCACTGTCATAATCATCATGCCAGTCATAATTCCACTCCCATACATTCCCGCTCATATCATATATGCCCAGTTCATTCGGTAATCTTGTGCCAACCTCATGTGTCCCGTAATGCCCTCCGCCTCCATCGTCATACAAAAAACTATTCGGGGTATTAAACGAATTACCCCAATACCATGCATAATCTCCAAAAACCGTTGATTCTCCTCCATCAATCGGATAACAATAACCTGTTTCATCTCCGCTTGCATGATTACCTGGAAGCCAGCTAATTCCGTCAATATACCTAGCCGCATATTCCCACTCCGCCTCTGTAGGAAGCCTGTAGCCATTATTGCTAAAATTACAGCTCCAATCACTCAAGTCATAGCAGGGCGTCAAACCCTCCATCTCACTCAAATAGTTACAGAATGCAGCAGCCCCATACCAGCTTATCCCTATGCACGGATAGTTCGACAAATCAACCCTACCTCCATATCCATCATCGCCTCGGTCAGTCATAACTGAAAATGTCCCACCACTGTATTCTAAATAACAATGGGTACTCTCCAGATCCATATCAAGCAGTTCCTGGCTATCATCTCCAGTATTGGTTACTGTAGTTTCATTAACAATCGCAAACTTACCCTCTCCATTCGCCCAGTTGAACACCTCAACCACCTACGCATTCGTCACCTCATATTTACCCATGTAAAAACTGCTTAAAGTCACCTCATGCACAGGCGTTGCAACACCGTCATAACCCATCTGAAATGTGCCCCCTGGCACATACACCATGTCTTTCGGAATAACCATAACCTCACATACAGCGGTAAATCCTCCATCTGTTGTAGTTACTGTAATGGTCGCTGTTCCCACCGCAACTGCGCTAACCGTGCCATCTGATGCCACTGTGGCAACGCCTTCATTGTCGCTTAACCAGCTCACACTCTGATCCGTAGCATCCGCTGGCTCAACTGTGGCTGTCAACTGCTCAGTTGAACCTAAACCTATGGTTGTGCTGCTCTTGTTCAGCGATACGCCCGTGACAGCTATTGAGCCCGGTATGATCGGTTTGTCACTGCCTCCATCATCATCTCCGCATCCGACTAAGCCTATGCCCAAAAACATAACTAAACCAACAAAAACCATACTTGCAAATCTCTTCATAAAAATTCTCCTTTGAAATTTAAATGTAATTATATCCTGTTACTGTAAAAAGTATATTATACCGTTTTCACTGAGTATAAACGGATATAATCGCATGTAATCGTTGATATTCAGCATCAATTTCTTAAATATCAACTCTTACAGGAACGCCATTATATAAAAAAATAATTATACGCACGGAAAATACAATCCCGAATAATTATGAATATTGATAAGTATACGTCGTTATAGCGATATAGTTTATTTATTACCCAAAAACAGGTTAAACCTCAATGTCATTCCTGCGAATGCAGGAGTCTTTATAGATTAGAATCATAATAAGATTGCTGTATTCCTAAGAATGACCTGTCAAAGTGAGATAATAGCCCATTTTTTCTCTTTAGCTTTATAAAATGATTCCATAATGTAAAAAAAAAAAAAAAATAAATTAATCTTGACAATAATAATCATTACTATTATTAGTTTAGCTGGGAGTATTATATAATTCGGGAAAATAAAAAATATTCAATATAGATGTTGGTACAATCTACAAGCATATATCTTAGCTAACGTAATAATTTAAGGGAGGAATAATATGGACAAGATTAGCATAGATGAAGCTACAATTAAGGCCTATGATAAAGCAAAGAAAGATGGAATTAGCACAGTCTTTGATAGAGCCGCGGATATGAAACCCTGCCCCATTGGCGCAGATGGCAGTTGTTGTAAAAATTGTTCAATGGGACCATGCCGCGTTCCGCTACCAAAGAAGGAAGGAGTAGAGCAGAAGGTAGGGCTATGTGGAGCAACAGCGGAGACAATAGCAGCTCGAAATTTTATCAGGATGATAGCGGCAGGTGCAGCGTCTCATTCAGATCATGGCAGGGGAGTTGCAGAGGTCTTCTTATTGGCTGCTAAAGGAGAAATTCCAGGTTATGAAATAAAGGATGAACAGAAATTATATCAGGTTGCAATGGACCTTGGCGTTGAGATTGAGGATAGGGAGATTAAGGATATTGCAATTGAAGTTGGTGAAAAGGCTCTTGCTATGTGGGGACAGCAGGAGGGCAAGCTCCAACTGCTGAATAAAGCTCCAGCAAAGCGGCAGGAACTCTGGGAGAGAGAAAAGGTATGGCCTAGAGGAATTGACAGGGAGATCGTTGAAGTAATGCACAGAACGCATATGGGGGTTGATCAGGATTATAAAAGTCTGATGTCCCAGGGAATACGCGCGGCCTTAAGTGATGGATGGGGCGGATCAATGCTTGGGACTGAACTTCAGGACATAATGTTCGGAACACCAGTGCCTGTCTATAGCGAGGTCAATCTCGGAGTGTTAAAGAAGGATCAGGTTAATATTATTGTACATGGTCATGAACCGCTGCTTTCTGAGATGATAGTAGTTGCTTCTCGGGACCCGGAAATGATAAAGCTTGCAGAATCAAAGGGCGCAAAGGGCATAAACATATCGGGTATGTGCTGCACAGCTAACGAGGTGCTTATGAGGCATGGTATTCCTATTTCCGGCAACTTCCTGCAGCAAGAGCTTGCAATAACTACAGGCGCAGTTGACTCCATGGTAGTAGATGTTCAGTGCATTATGCAGTCACTTGTGAATGTCGCTTCATGTTATCATACAAAACTGATAACAACGAGTCCGAAGGCTGATATTACAAACGCCTATAGGATTGAATTCGATGAACACAATGCCTTGAACTCCGCAAAAGAGATAATTCGTGTTAGCATAGACAATTTTTCAAATAGGAAGGAAGAGGTTGTTATCCCTGAAGAAAAATCTCCAATAATTGCCGGGTTTAGCCATGAAACGATAAATTATCTTCTTGGTGGCACCTTCAGAGCATCCTACAGGCCATTGAATGATAACATAATAAATGGCAGGATACGCGGGATAGCGGGCGTTGTTGGATGCAATAACGCAAGAGTAACCCATGATAATGATCACTTTACCTTGATAAAGGAACTAATAAAAAATGATGTTATCGTTCTCACAACGGGTTGCAGCGCAATTACTGCCGGAAAATTTGGGCTATTAACACCTGAGGCTGCAATGAAACATGCTGGTCCGGGCTTAATAGAGGTCTGCGAGACAGTCGGCATTCCTCCAGTGCTTCATATGGGATCCTGTGTTGATAACAGTAGAATCCTATTGGCAGCAACTGCTGTTGTCAAAGACGGCGGTTTGGGAGAGGATATTAGCGACCTTCCAGCCGCAGGGGCTGCCCCTGAATGGATGAGCGAAAAGGCGATAGCCATTGGTCAATATTTTGTAGCTTCAGGGGTATACACCCTATTCGGTGGAAGCGACACCTTTCCGATTCTTGGAAGCAAGGACTTAGTCAAATACCTGTTTAAAGATATTGAAAAAACCTATGGTGGCAAGTGGGATTTTGTTAATGATCCTATTGAGATGGCCCAAAAGATGATCGCTCACATTGATAAAAAACGTAAGGATCTGGGTATTGATAAGAAGAGAGAGCGAGTACTATTTGATATGGAAAAACGACGAGAATTAGCATAGATCTGTTTTTTCCAATAATTTGAGTTGTTAGTTAATATCGCACGACCCACAATTCGTATTTTACTGGTAGATTGCATATTATGTGAAGAATATCTGCCAGTAAAATACGCTTTTAATATTATTTTATCTTTTTTGTACTTTTTCAGCCTCTTCAATAGAACTATAACCCATATTTAGTACTAGTTGTGAATATAGCTCCTCAGTCAAATTTATTCCCTTCTCATGACTATCTAAAACATCTTTATGAAGGAGTTTTATGGTATTATCAGAATATGTCTCCAACTCGCTTTTCAGGTAAGTCTCAAATGATGTTCTGTTAACCGAATCCTCGGCACTCGAAAGCACTCTCGCGCCACCCATCAGATTTGGATATTTATTGAACATTTTTATCTGCCATTCATATTGAATATCAACAATCTCTTTTATTAAAGGGTTTGGCTTTTTTGGAGGAAGAAGGCTATCCATTCGAGCATATTTCTCTGTCATAAGATTCTTCCCTGCCCTCTCTGCCATCTGTAGATCGCTTCGATAGCTCTTCAGGGTTTCCTCTGACCAGGTTGAAAACTGCGCCCTTCTATGCATCCGAAAACTATCCGGATAACTCTGGCAACTGCTGGGTTGAGCGGTTGGAACAGTTAGAAACATATTTATTTCAATATCAAGAATATCTGTTATTAAATCATCCTTTTGTGACATTTTTCCCTCCCTTATTATTTTCACGTTATGCGATTTTGTAATTCAAGGTAACAATATGACAGTAGGTATAATCACTGTTTTGCTTATCGATGTTGAGTATAAGACTCAAAGCGTACTTTATCCCTCAATATGATCAATCCCCTTTTAACGCGCTACCCATATTTAATGTCTAAGATAATGAAATACCCCTGCTTTGTAAATAATAATTGTAAGTATCTCTCATGCCATCTATAAAAGGTGTATATTCAAATCCTAGGATACTCTGTATTAAAGCCCCTGAATAAATCAAATGTTTATTCAATGGGAAGGGCAATGGAATTCTACTTGAGTTAATATCCCGAATACTCATAATATTAACATATAGAAATTTGCCAGCTATTTCTTCTAATACCTCAGCAAACCTTGCATATGAGATAAATTCTAAACTCGATAGATTATATTCCTTTTTATAAAGCTCCTCATTTCCTAAACTAGCTATAAGTATTTTAGCGACATCCCAAACTGATACAAAAGAGAATAGAGGAAGTCTATTATCAGGTATAATAATGGTTTCACTCTCGATTATAGAATCGAAGAAATAGCTTTCTCTTGGAGCATAATTATACTTTCCATAAATAATTGCAGGGCGAAATGACGTATAATTGATCTCCTTTTGACTACACAACTCTTTTAGTCTTATTTCACCAAGCCATTTATTATATGCATAATCAGCGGCCTGCGGCCCTAATTCAGGTTGAGGACCTGATAGCTTGGGAGCATCTTCAGTTATTGGCAACATCTGTGTCGCTTGATAAATCGACGTTGTGCTAATATATATATAGTGTTTAACTCCCCCCTTTGGGAAAACCGAAAGGGCATTCTCAATATCCTGGGGTGTGTATGCGCAGAAATCCACAATAACGTCCCACTGAGTTGAAGAGACGCTCTGTTTGAATTTATCAACATCATTTCTATCACAGACAATCTCCTTCAACCCTTGCATCCGGAGTGGGCGGTTGCCTCTGTTTAAGACAGTGATGGAATAATCGGATTCCTTCACAAGCTCTTCAACAAAGACCTTCCCAACAAAATAGCTGCCTCCAATTATTAATATATCTTTCACAAATATCCTCCTAAGGTATATTTTATTTTAACCCACCCAGACATTTCTCTCTCTCATTTGTGGATCCCTTATTTTGCTCTGTATAATTGGACCATGATCGAGTAAATAATTACTTGATGAATCAGTTAATTCCTCATTCTTCAACTGCTCAATAATTGCTGAACAAATCTCTTCAACTATTCTAGGTTTTTCATTATAATCCTTTGTGGAAATCAATTCAGCAATTTTCATATGTATGACCGCTCCAAGTATAGGAAGCTGTTTCAGGGCTCTATGCACCCACTTGTAAAAAGGGGTATATCTCTTATTGATTAGAAATATTAAGGACATCACATCAGCGCAAAATTTGGTCTCAGCATACTGTGCCGCAAAATATTCATTTCTCTTAATTGAACGTTCTAGGTTGTATTGACCAGACTGAGCAATTGTCATGCATCTGGAAGCCATCTTCTTCAACCTCACATCATCAGGATAAAATTCAAGCAGTTTAGATCTAAACCGTGAAAACTCACCAAGGGGATCATAAAAGACCTTCCCATTAGTGCATGCAGCTAGCGATTGCTCTGGAAGCGAAATCCAATCATCAAGGTTTGATGGTATATTGTCTATACCAATAAAATTTGCATAAAATTGACCTATCTCAAAGACTCCAACCCTTCCTTGACCCCAATCACTGGTTTTTCTCGATTCATATCCCTCGATTGACTTTGGCAGATTATCATACTCCTTTTGCAAGATCCCCCCAATCGCATTATAATCCTCCATTGTCAGCCATAGACAAAAACTGGGCCCCCAATCATGATCTCGAGATATGGCATCATCAAATCCAAAACACTCCGATCCATCACCAACGAGCCCGCCAGCTATGCGTTCACTATGCTGACTAAATGCATTTTGAATCATAGGCAAGCCATTATTATAAAAATATTTTTCCGCAAGCTCCAATCCTTTCATAACATTCCTTCCTTACTTATCAATGTTATTGCCATAATATTATATTCCAAACAAATTACTCACCAATCTCATAATGAAGAGCAGTAGGTATCTATATCAATATGATTTATAAGACACTCAATCCGAAAACAAGCACATCATCTTTTGTATAAGAATAAAACTATAAAATATCCACAACTTCATGGGTTAAGGAATTATAAAAAACAAACATATTTCCGCTTAGGGAGTATTACAATTATAAGTAAATTTAGAAAAAGTGAAAAAAAAACACAAGGATAATTTGGAAATTCGAATGGATAATACGAATAAAGAAAGCGAATTGCTCATATTACCTGCATTAGGAATAATTATGACCTTTCAACCAGCGTATCTGTTATTCAGTTCAGCAATCATAAATCTATTATTAAGAAGCCTCAATTTAACTTAATAAAAAATAACCCGCCTGAACAATTTCAGCATTATATGGTCAATTATGAATCAGATCAAATCACTAAGGTTGCATATAACATGACTTTTCTTTTAACCACAGTATCATTGAATAGTTTATATTCATTATATAATATTAAATGGGACATCATTTGGAATAGATTATTTTTTGTTGATTTTTTTTGAAAATCTGCTATTCTTATGTAGTAAAATTGAAAATTATTACTTATCATTATAAAATATTACAATAGCAAATCTTACTAAATCCTCGTTGCTCGCAACAATCTTTATTGCGATCAATCACTTATGGAGATTATAAAATGACACAACAATTTATTATTAAATAGTAAACCACCGGCAAAGCTGGTGGTTTACTATTTAATGGGAACCTCTATTAATTAAATTTCTAACAATACCCTTATTCACAAACCCTGTGGAATCAGGTGTTTGCACAGG
Source organism: Spirochaetota bacterium (assembly GCA_034190085.1). Classification (NCBI taxonomy): domain Bacteria; kingdom Pseudomonadati; phylum Spirochaetota; species Spirochaetota bacterium. The sequence goes on along the minus strand of JAXHTS010000069.1, from coordinate 567 downwards.
CTGGCAACAAAATATTTTTAATTAATAGAGGTTCCCTAATAATAATAACAAATACCCTTTAGAAAAGAATATTTCTGAAAAATAAACATGCGGAAATTTTTATGATAATACTTATTGTTGTTTATTGATTATTCTTACAAATACATTTATCACTATTGCGAATAATTTAAATAGAGCAAAGTAATAATTTTTTCTAAGGAGGATTCTAATGATAAAATTTATTTTTATTAATATATTCCTATTGTTGTTATTTCAAGAGCTTGTTTTTAGCCAGTTTAAACCTAATATTGAATATAAAATTTTTAGTAAACAGAGTGGAAAATCAATAGATGTTTGTTGCCATAATGACCCAAAAGTTGCTATAAATAGGATAAATAACTTATATGTTACAAACGCTCATGATGGGAAAAATCAAAAATTTAAAATAGTACATGTTATTAATGGTTATTATGGCCTTGCCCGAAAAAGAGGACATGAAGTTAAGCAAAAGAAACGATAATAAGCTTAACGGAGGAGTCAATGAAATCAAGAAGAAAATTTGACAAACAATTTAAGATTGATTCAGTA
>JAXHTS010000068.1 GCA_034190085.1 Spirochaetota bacterium | reverse complement strand
CTCAGCTGTATATCTCCGTCTAACTCGCTTCTCTTGCATCTTGTCCTACTGGTTATTACTCTCGGAGGATTTACCAACTTAATTTCTCGGTATTATTGTCCCATTTCATTGAAGCGAGACAGAAGATCTTGACAATTGGATAAAAGAATATAATGTTGAGAGAACACATACTGGTAAATATTGTTTCGGAAAAACGCTTATGCAAACATTTTTAGATTCGAAAAGTATTGCTATAGAAAAGATGCTGGATAATAACTTACAGACAACAAAAGGAAATGAGAGTGTCAGATTAAATGCTGGCTAGTACAAAGTGACATGACCCGCGTATAGAAAAAAATTCATTAGAAGTGTAGACCCTGACCACACATTGACAAGTATCAATACCCATGCAACACTCGATTGTATATAACTAACAGATCATTTCAAATGTCCCAGAATTTTTAAGTATTGTCTAATGGTATGCTCTATACCAAAATCAAATGCCTCTACAACAAGCGCATGTCCAATGGATACTTCTAAAATGTCAGGGATGGAGCATAGTAGACTAACATTTTGAAGATTTAGATCATGACCTGCATTAACACCCAAACCTATCTCCTGGGCTTTCTTAGCAGCTTGAACAAAGTTGAAAAACACATCGTCCTGGTTCTCTGTACCAAATGCCCTAGCATAGGGTTCAGTATATAACTCAATGCGGTGACTGTTAATATCCTTTGCAAGTTCAATTTGACTTAATTCAGTATCCATGAATAGGCTAACCCTTATTCCCTTATCCCTTAGTTGCTTAATAATTGGTCGTATCCTTTCCCCATCAGTAAATAAATCCCAGCCATGATCTGATGTTAGTTGATTTGGCGCATCGGGGACTAAAGTGCATTGAGTTGGTAATATTTGTTGTACTAATTCTATAAATTCGGGGAACGGGTTTCCTTCTATATTAAATTCAATCTCTGGATAGTCTCTCAGCAACTCTGCAAGCTCAAATACATCAGAAGGTTTAATGTGTCTCTGATCTGGACGTGGATGGACTGTTATTCCATGAGCTCCTGCGGAGATACACTTTATTGCCATATGAATGACATTAGGAATTCCAATATTTCTAGCATTTCTTATCAATGCAAATTTATTCAGATTTACACTTAACTTTGTCATTTAGATTATTATCATATTTTGTTACTATAAAAATCCTTCAACATCATAATATTTACCCAGTTTATCATCATTTACTGCTACCTTATTTATAAGGATGTCTCGCTTCAATGAAATGGGACTTTTTTCAAAGAAAATTAAGATAGTAATTTTTATGATTGAAATTTCGTAATAAAATATTATACATAAAGTATGAATGATTATTTCACTGAAATCCCCTTTATTTGCGAGGGACTTCAGTGAAATAATCATATAAATAATATTTCGGCCTTATAATAATTAAGGTAATATAATCTATCGGAGGTTTTCCAACTTAATTTCGTTAAATTATTTTCCCATTTTCATTGAAGCGATACAAGGATTACCAATTTTCCTAACTCAATTGCTTCCCCAATGTCATTACTATCGAGCTTTCATCAAAAAATAGGCATGACTATTATCACTACTTAAATTCCCAATAGATGCTGAATAAATTCGAATCGTTTATCCATCTATCAATGGATTAGTTATTTTGTCATCATAAATTGCCTAACCCTTTCCTTTAAAACTAAGCTTAATCCCATTTAGCATATGAATTAAATGTATTTAAAAGTAAGAAAAGATTGCAGTTTAGATATATTTGCGCATAATCACTTTCTAATTCCTACATTTGATAAAAATCAAATAAGCTCTAAATTTATTTTTCTGGGTGCAATCAATTTTTAGATAATTATTTCTATGAAAGTGGTTGTCAAGAAATTATTTCCGCTGATTTACATCTCAATAACTGCCAAGAAAAATTGGTAATCATAACTGATGTTCTTGACATTCTAATTTCAAAAATTGAATCTATATCCATAATAAATAATTCTTTTGCATAAAGTCGTTTATTAAGGTAGGATATTTTAAGGAGGAATTAATGAAAAGGGAGTCTGTAATCGTAAGCGCAGTGAGAACTCCAATAGGAAGTTTCAATGGTTCTTTTACAAACACAGGTGCTACTGATCTAGGAGCCATTGTGATTGAGGAAGCAATTAAACGGGCTAGGATTGAGAAAAAAGATGTGAATGAAGTTATTATGGGCTTGGTCTTGCCATGTGGATATGGTCAAAACCCTGCCAAACAAGCGGCCGAGCGTGCTGGAATGCCAAGTGAGGTCGAATGTCTCACTATAAATAAGGTATGTGGTTCTGCTCTGAAGTCGGTGATGCTTGCATCTCAGGCAATTCAAGTTGGTGATGCGGATGTTGTGGTTGCTGGTGGAATGGAAAACATGAGTATGTCGCCTTATTATCTGGAAAAGGGACGTTTTGGTTACAGGATGGGGGATAGTATTATTCGAGATCATATGCTTCATGATGGTCTCTGGGATATTGTTAATGATTTTCATATGGGAATTTCTAATGAACTCTGTTCAGAAAAGTATAATGTTAGTCGTGAATCTCAAGATAAATATGCAGAAGAATCCTATCACCGCGCCATTGCTTCTATACAAAAGGGAAGATTTGATGATGAAATTGTATCTGTAAGGCTTCCGCAGAAAAAGGGCGAACCCATAATCTTTAAGCAAGATGAATGCCCACGGGAAACCACTTATGAGCTGCTTTCCAAAATGAAGCCAGCATTCAAAAAGGAAGGTCTGACAACTGCAGGAAATTCTTCTATTATTGCTGACGGTGCAGCAGCAGTTGTTGTAATGTCGCGCGAGAAGGCTGAAGCTATGAGATGTCCCATTTTAGCAACCATAGGATCACAAGCATCTGCTGGTCTTGAAATGAAGTATGTGCTTGTTGCTCCTATTCTTGCAATTCCAAAGTGCCTGAAAAAGGAGGGTATGGATATCAATGATGTTGATCTCTTTGAGGTCAATGAGGCTTTTAGCGGCTCCACGGTCGCTGTTTTGAAAGAACTGCAACTTGATCCATCAAAAGTCAATGTTAACGGTGGTAGTGTGGCCCTTGGACATCCAATTGGCGCAAGCGGATGCCGTGTGTTAGTTACTTTACTATATGAAATGATCCGTCAAGACAAACAAGTTGGATTAGCATCCCTATGTTTGGGAGGGGGAGAAGGAGTTGCTATGATAATAAAACGGCCTTAAATAAAGATTATAGATAAACCTTACAACCTACAGCCATACTCTTAAATGATGCCAAAGGAATATTACTAGATCATCAAATAGAGATAATCGTGTAAAAGCTAAGATAATATATCATCCACTTTCGATCGATAGCTCTTTTTTGAAATGAATTATCTGTTTATGCTTTTTTAATTTGATTAATTTCGAGTTGATCGAATAGTGTTATCCGATATTTATCTGACCTATCGAATTTAACTTGCTGCCTCTAATTTATTGATCCTTTTAGCAAAATTTACAGGCAATCTGTCCTTTTCATATAGGAGAGTCCATCTCAATAAGCTTTCAAGTTTATTAGGTAGTTGACCGAAGTGATCGAGAAACTGAATGGTCTTCCCATATTGTTTTGACATCTCTTCACGATCTTTATATCCACATCCTATGGTTACAAGATGTATCCTTTTAGAGCGGCAGTAATTGATAGCATGCTGCACGTCACTACCAAAGTTTGATTCACCATCTGTTACATGAATTAAAAATTTTCTCCTGCCATCATCTGGTATAAAATAGGCCGCCCCAATGATAGCCTCTCCTGAGGCTGTCAAACCACTTGGTGGTATTGAAAGCAAATCCTTCCCTTTAATTAGGCTGGAAAGCATGCATACCTTATCCGATTCAAAATAACCATAAGCCTGCAATCCTATACGAAAACCTGATAGAGCCTTATGGATTGTAGCAATTGTGCTTTCAACCATTTTCCATTTTGGCCCCCTCATAGAACCGCTAGCATCAATGAGTAAACATATATTCCAATCCAGTTCAGCAATTGCCTGTTTATACATAAAACATCTACCATTTATTGGGGCACGATATAACCTTGATTTATCCACCTTGCCACTTGTAAGCCCACGATTCAATAAAACCTTCCTATCAGCATAATCCTGAAATATTGTCTTGAGTCGAGAAACAAAATGCCGATCTATAATTGGTTGTATTGGAATGTTAAAATCCCACCTGGTAATTGGGATAATATCAGGGTCATCACCAACTACAGAACGAATAATTGGCGTAATATCTGCTGAACCAATAGCAAGCCTTGTCTCAATTTCCTGGATAGTACGCGGTGATAATACCGGCTTTTTTGATTTCTTCTTACTAGTGGTTTTGGCCTCCCTTACTTCAGTTGGTGGATACCATGACAATACCTTTTCTATCACATCCCACGTTGAAATGAGATTCTTAATATCTTCCCATAATTGCATATATAATCGAAAGCGTTCTTCACAACGCGCTGTAACGCCTTTAGTATTCTGCCTAATGGCAATAAGCCCATGCGTGGCATTGTTTAACAGTGCTAGTGGTTCTTTATAATCATCAAAATTAAAGGTATTAGTTTTATCACCAAAGGAATCTTTCCACCAAAGATAAACTAATTCTTCTAGAGTTCTTATATCATTCTTTAAACTATTTTCAATTTTTTTGAATTCTACATTTCTATATACTCTAGTATAGAGTCCGAATACGGTCTCCTCAGATATTTTATCAATATAGATATTCTCGCCGACATATACTATCTTATGAAATATAATTTTTTCAATGGTTTTCCATTTTTTTATTTCTTGATCAATTTTCTTCCATACATGATCACTCCATTCGATCTTATGAAGAGATTCATGAGCGACAATTCCAACAAGATAATCAAACTTTTGAGGAACAATAGGATAAGCTCCCATTATTAAACTTGGATCTAAAACAATTGCAGACAATGGATTTTGGGTCATTCCTGACCACTCAATTCGGCCTACATTTTGACCAAGATGTCCAGCAACCTTTCTAAGAGCTCGTAAAGCGTTTGATAATTCTATTGATTCTGTCATTGATTTATTTCTTCGCCAATAATCAGAGATTGCATCCTCGAAAGGCTCTAATAAACGAGTCAGCTGTTCTGAAATCTCAGTTGTTGTCAATACACCTGGTAATGCTACTCCACATACTGCCATAACTCACCTCTCCTCTATGTTTTCTTGAAAATTTCAAATACACCTGAGGTGTAAAATGAACTCCCCCCCTTATGAACCTACACTATTATGACAAATCTTTGCTATAGTGTTCGCCCCTTTAACAAAACAGAATGATAGTTATTAAATTATTTCTTAGAAAGTCTTTTATATCGTTAATTCGCTCTACAAATCCGATTATATTCTTCTATAAATTTCTTCAGAAATCACTTCAAGGTAGAGTTGCTCTTTATTATGCAAATTAAAAAATAATAATCCAATTCACATAATTTGTATATTACCATTAACACTATAATTCAATGTTTAGGCAATCAATTTTTAAAAAAAGAGTATTTATAGTATTTTTGTAGAATGTAATAAGATTTAATCTTCACACAAATTTCTTTGCTTCTTATGATGTAAAGATTAACAATTGGTAAATTATTTATTGTTAACTAGCAATAGCTGGTCTAACATCGATTATTCTAACCTCAAAATGTAGATCAATGCCAGCTAATGGATGATTTTTATCAAGATAGACCCAATCTTCAACGAATCCTGTAATCTTATATATCTCTGTCTCTCCATTTGAAAAAACCTTTCTAAATTCCCTGCCAATGATAATATCATCATCCGGTAATTCTTTGCGATGTAATTTTATCACAAGGTTCTTATCCCTTAACCCATAACCCTCCTGAGGAGGTACAACAAAGTCCTTCTCATCACCTGCTTTTAGACCCTCTATAGACTTTTCTAAACCTGGTATAACCATTCCTTTGCCGAAAACAAATTCAAATGGTCTACCATCATAGGTGTTCTCTAATTCGTTTCCATCAGAATCCCTTAGTATATAATGTATACTTACTACTGCATCTTTGGCAATAATCATGATATTCCCTTCAATTAAACGTAATACTAAAAAATGTTGAGGAGATTGTGATAAAAATAAATACGAATATCCATCAGATTATAACAAAAATACTGAAAGAAAGGTTGTCCATTATTTTTTAGTATGAACATTTTAATTAATTCTACTCACATTAACATGAAATTTCGCTTTATTGTTTAAAAAAATTCATCTTTTCATTCATCCCTTTTATCATTTTAATGCTCTCATTAAGTTCCTTTTCCATATCTATTTTCCATCTGCCATTTTCTTTTTTCATATTATACGTAATCTCAAGTCCCTTCATGTTTTCTTCTGGATGATCAGTATATTTTATCTTTATCTCTGCCATATCACCATCAATTTTTTCTTCAATAACCTCCCATATAGCTCCTGACACAAACTTCTTATCAATTTCAACTCCCCCTTTTTGGGAATCAGGTACTAGCTTTTTTAGCTCTTCCATGGCCTTGATGCTGCCCTCAGTATAATAATCTTTTACCTCCTCATGTTTGTCTACTTTATATAAATTCTGCACATCCCCTAGAGTATCACTGGGATTTTTGGAACATGAACTTAAGGATAAGACTGCAAGCAAGCTGATTCCAATTATTAATAACCTTTTCATAATATAAACCTCCAATACATTTGTTTTATTATAAGTGAAAGGCGATATTCAAATAAATCTTCTAAATGAAAGCCTCTCTTTTAAGGCATAAAAGTCACTTCCCTTTGGAACTCCACGTATTCGTGTTTTCAGAGTATTTGAATCTATTAATTCATCAAATGGGACAGCTTTTAGATTAAAATTATCTGTAACTGAAACCATCACCCCAAACATATTCTCAGAATAGAATCTATAGGCTCCATATCCTAGCATTCCAGCTAAAACAACGTCAAAACTGATGGGGGCCGCGGCCCTTGTCTCATAACCTATCTGCTTAGAAGTAATCTTTATTTCTGACCCAGTCCTCTCGCTATATATCTCTCCTACCCTAAAGGCCATAAATCTAGCGATGTTAGCCTTCCCCAATTGAATGTTCCCATGTCTGTCTGTTGTTTTGGGAATCAAGCCTATAGGCAGTTTATCGACTAGTCCCTCAGAAATCGCAATAACGCCATAGGGTCTTTTATGTTCCTCCCTGTCAATAATAGTGTTTACAATCTCATTGGCTATTACATCTACATTTAATGTATCCTCCTCAATATCCTCTGCAGAGATCATCATTATTGCCTCAGAAGCAATCCCTGCAGCATATGTAATCCACCCCGTTTTTCTTCCCATTAATTCAACGATATAATAGCTATTTGTTGCTTGTGCATCTGCCTTGATATTCAACATTATTTTTTGGGCCGTATCAACAGCAGTCCAGTATCCGAAGGTCCAGGGAATGCCATAGTAGTCATTATCTATTGTCTTTGGTATATGTATAACTGGAAAACCACTGAGATGGAGGAAATTGGCCGTTTTTAAAGTATCATCACCACCTATGGATATTAATGCCCCAATTTCCAAATAATCAAAGGCATCAATTATATTTCGAAGCCTCTCATTTTTCTTCAAATTCGTCAAATCCTCTCTTGTCTTTATGTCGTTTCCAGGATTTGCTCTTGATGTTTTGAGATACACTCCTCTTTCATTTCGTACCCGGGTAATTTCGTAGCCAATCTCTGTATAATGAATATCCCTTGTGATTACCGGATTGTCCTTATCAAAATTCTGAATGAACTCATATCCATAAAAAATTCCAATAACAGGTATTTTATTTTCTAAATAATTTATTGCTGTAGTTGATATTACTGAATTAGCGCTTGGTGCAGGACCTCCTGAAAAGATAATCCCCACTTTCTTATGCGTTGGTTTCATAAATTATTTTTTTGTTGTCTATTAAGTAATTTACACCTTCTCAATACTGAATAAGTGATTACTGAATAAAGAGAGTCACCCTTCCCCTCTCATTGCTTAGGATTAGTGTATACTCCAAATCACATATTCAAATAGATATGAATGATCTTGTCTTACTCCTAACAATCAATGTAATATTCATAGGGGTTAATTTCAAATTCTCCACAAAATTAAATATAAATTCAAATAAAAGCAACTATTTAATTATTCGCAATTATTTTTTTTATATATACTCTTCACATCTTCAATACCTCGAGGATGTGATTAGACCAATTGTCAATTAAAGACGCCTATCTTAATCATAACAAGTAGGAATTCTCCCGATATTCTGTTTCATGCTAATTTAGAAATAATCAATATTTATTATTGACAAAATCAACATTTACATATAAATCAAATTCAAGGTTGATTTATATGTAAATGGCTAAATTATACCTAAAGAAATCGACAATATGAATTCAGGAGAATCTTATGAGTATGATTAAAAATGCAGGCCAAATGATTTTAAACCTCAGCGATAGGGTTGTAAGGGGCACGGAAAGATATTCAAAAATAGCAAAACTAACTGTAGATATTAAACGGTCTGAAGATGATATTGAAAAAACTCAAAAGAAGATCGGTGAATATATTATAGAAAAAATGGATAGTGGAACAACCTCATTTGATTCAAGTGATCAATTTATAGGTGAACATGCGGAGAAAATCAGGGAATACAGGAGGGCTATTCAAACGAAAAGAGAAGAAATTAATGAAATTAGAAAAGAAGCAAAACCAGATGTCAATGATTCTATTAACAACAAGACTGAAAACAAAATAGATGATATCAATCCATAAATATCTGTAAGCATACCTAAGCATGCCCATCTCCTCTAAGACAATAATCTCCTACATTAAGAGTTTATCTACCCCATTTACCGTCAATCACCTCATTAAAAAATTAATTAATATAAAAACCAAAAAAAAAGGGAAAAAGAAGCATATTAAAGGTAATGATGTTAATAAAATAACCCAAGTGCTTCAAGCACTTGTCTCTATTGGATATATATATAAACATAAAAAGAGTTATGTTAAATCCCCAAGTTTTATTCTCAAGGGTATTATAAAGATCAATAATAGTGGAAACGGAATTTTAATAACAGAAGATGAGAGAGAGATTATTATTAAAAGGGATTTCATGAATAGGGCTCATAACAATGATCTCGTAAAGGCTGAAATAATAGAATTCAAGAGGGGTTTATTCTTTGGTCAAATTAAAAGCATCCTAAATAGAAATAAAGATGTCTATTTTGCGAGGGTAATAAATAAAACAAGGGGAAATATCCATTTTCAACTACTAGACACAAAGGGTGAACCAGAGGCCTGTTATAAGAGGCATGATAAAGAACCAGAGATAGGCGACTATGCAATAGTAAAAATGCTGAAAGATTCGAGTTCTAAACATCCTATGTGTTCAATTGAAAAATTGTTATCTTCAGATGAAGAACATGATGTCCAAAGAATCATATTGAAGCATTCTCTCCCAGGGCCTCATAGGAATTATGAGGAATTGAGTAATATTTCCGAATATATTCATCAGGATAGATCAATAAAGAGGAAAGACTATAGGGGGCTTTTTACTATTACCATCGATGGAGAGGATGCTAAGGACTTCGATGATGCAATATCGCTGGAAACCTCTCAAAACGAATATAAGCTCTATATTCATATCGCTGACGTCTCCTTCTTTATCAAAAAAGATGGAGAACTGGACCTAGAAGCACAAAAACGCGGCAATAGTTTTTATCTCAGCAATCATGTTATTCCCATGCTTCCCGAAATCCTATCCAACAATCTTTGTTCCCTTAGAGAGGGTGAGGAGAGATTTGCACTCTCTGTAGAAATTGTGTTTGATAAAAATGGCAAGCAGATAAATATCCATTATCATAGGGGATTGATTATTGTAAATAAAAGATTAACCTATGAAGAGGTTGACAAGATTATTCAACAAAACAAGAAAACCCAATTGGGGACACTATTACAGGGGATGTACACACTAGCGGTGATGCTGAGACAGATTAGGAGGTCTGAGGGTCGCATAGATCTATCTCTGGAGGATATTAAGATTAACTGCAGTGTGGATGACGTCAGGGATATAGATTATTCCCATAGATTGAAGAGTCATGTTATTATTGAAGAGTTTATGCTTAGCGCCAATGAGGTCGTATCAAGGACTCTAAGGGACAACGATATCCCAACATTATACAGGGTCCATGAGAGCATAAGTGATGAAAAATTGTTATACTTAAAAAATTTCTTAAGGTCTCTTAACCTGATGCTTAAGGAATCAGATAATATTGGAATAGTAATCCAAAGGATAATCGACGATGTTGCAGGAAAGGAATATGAGCAGGTTGTAAACTTTGTTATCCTGAAATCCTTTATGCAGGCATATTATGGAGTAAAGCCCCTTGGTCATTTTGGATTGGGATTCAGGGATTATACTCATTTTACATCACCTATTCGAAGATATCCAGATCTAATTGTGCATCGTTGCCTTTTAAGCTACATCGAAAAATCCCCATCACTATATAATATTGATGAGCTTAAGATTATTGGCGAAAAGAGTTCGGAGATGGAGAGAATTGCTCAGAGCGCTGAGAGAGACCTTATAAAACTTCTGTCATGCAGATTGATGAGCAATCGAATCGGCGAAAAATTTAACGCGATAATCAGTGGTATTGCTGAGATGGGATTTTATGTTACCCTAGCGGATAAACCGATTGAGGGGATGGTTCCATTAAGATATCTTACAGATGATTATTACCTTGTTAAAGAGGATGAATTTATAGTTGTTGGGAAAAGGCTTGGCAAGAGATTCAGGCTTGGGGATACACTTCGAGTTAGGTTGATGGATGTAAATGTCGATACTATGAGAATAGATTTTGATGTTATATGAAATTTGTAATCCTTCATCATACAAATGGGACAGATCACTATGACCTTATGATAGAATATGGCAAGTCTCTATTGACTTGGCATGTCTCTACAGATAAGATTATGTCTCTCTTGAAAGGCGAAATGATTGAGGTTGAGAGGATTCAAAATCACAGAAAGGAGTATCTTTCCTTTGAGGGAGCGTTAAGTAGCAATAGGGGGAATGTCAGCATCTTTGATTCAGGCAATTATGAGGCGATCTCATTTAATAACGAAAGGATTGAGATTACCCTTTATGGAAGGATGCTAAATGGGAAAATCCTTATTAAAAACATTGAACAGAATATCTACTCCATTTGCTATTTCTCAATAGATCAAAGCTAAGGGGGACATAAGATAAATCCAACAAATTGGTGCAAAATTATTAAGCTTTAGGATTTGGATAAATTATATACTCGTTATTTCCCATAAAATGAAATACAGGCCCACTCCCTCTACTGAGGGAGAGTTGAAAATCCTTGAATGAGCAAATAGTATTCATCAATCTACAATACTTTCAAGTATCTCCTTCAGTTCTTCAGGTTTAGCCTGTTTTTTCGTTTGTATCAGCTTCAACGCTCCATCATCATCCCAACGCGGAATGATATGGAAGTGCATATGATTAACCAACTGTCCAGCTGCTGTAAAATTATTCTGAAGAATATTTACACCATCTGCCCCAAGCTTTCCCTTCAACTCAACTGTTAATTTTTTTAATACCGTAAAATACACCTCTATCTTATCATCAGGGAAATCAAGGAAGTTGAGACAATGGATTCTCGGCACAACAACTGTGTGACCCCTGGAAACTGGGAAGATATCCAAAAATGCTGTGACATCTTTATCCTCATATACTTTATGTGATGGGAGGTCGCCATCTATTATTTTACAAAATATACAATCGTTCGACATCTTTATAATTCACCTCGCATATATTCTATATGAAATTTAAACAAAATATAATAATAGCACCCATACCTTTTGCCATATAAATCCTATTATCTATATGAAATTTTGTTACGACAATATTAGTCCTTTAAGGGAAGTCAAGATTTATTTCATTTCTGAGAGTCTATGTAAAAGATGCTTCCTGAATAGAGGTTCATATTCGAAGGCAACTGATATCGGCAATACAAAGAACTTAGGGTTAAGATGATATTTCTTCATCTTTACATAATCCTTTTCCGTTACAAGCACATAATCGTAATAATTAGATTCCTTAACAAACCTATCACAATCCCTCTCAGTATAATTATAATGGTCTGGGAAAGGAAGAAGTCTCACCACATCAGGTTTATACTTTATTACTGTTTTTAGAAAAGCCTCTGGATTCCCAATAGCAGTTATGAGTAAGACTCTTTTGTCAGAAATGGCTGAAACCGGATATCTGAAATCATTATCATCAATCCTATATATCTCCGATATTTTATATTTTGATTTGAATATCATGCAACCTGCTGAAATCCGCTTAATCCTCTTTTCAAGCTCCTTTAGTCTGATTTCAGAGATGAGATCGGATTTAGTGATGAGTATAAGATCAGCTCTTTTTAGAGCAGATTTTGGCTCCCGCAAATCTCCAGCAGGTAATATAAGCCCATTCCCAAAGGGATTTGTGGCATCAATTGTAATAATAGATATTTCTTTATAGATCGAATTATTTTGAATTCCATCATCCATAATTATCACATCGATATCATATCCACGCATTAGTCTCAGAACAACACTTAAGCGGTTGTGTCCAATCGCTATTGGTATATTCTTCAATCTCAATGCCATAAGATAGGATTCATCTCCTGATTCCTCCGGATTTAACAGAATTTTGGCGCCATCACAAACGATCGCTCCGACTTTCGATCTTGAACCCCTGTATCCTCTGCTCACAATAGCAGGCTTGTATTCCTCTTCTTCTAAAAGTTTGACAATCTGCATAACCGCGGGCGTCTTTCCAGTGCCTCCAACTGTAATATTCCCGATACATATTACAGGCATTCCAGAGGCCTGAGGATGGCTTAGCATTTTTTTTATATAGAATATTGCTAAATATAGTGGAATCAGGGGCATCAAGAAGAATCTAAAATATCTGCATAGAAAGCTGATATACCTTTGAAGCATCGTCACACGATCACCCAGCGTCAGACGAAATATTCTCATCTGCATAAACAAACCAAAAATTGTCCGTTAAAAATCCAAACCTTTTATCATTTCCAAAAACAATCTCACCCCAAAACCAGTGGCATACTTGGGCCTATACCCCCTCTGTTTTGAATACCATGCCGTACCAGCGATATCGATATGGGCCCAGTAGGTCTTTTGTATAAAGCTTTTCAGAAAAACCGCTCCCATTATGGTTCCAGCATTCCTGTTGGAGGATATATTTTTTATATCAGCGATATCTGACTTCATCTCCTCATCAAATTCTTTATAAAGAGGCAACCTCCATGCCCTATCACCAGTCTCCTCCCCTGCTTTACAGACTATTTCTGCAAGATTATCATTATTTGTCAACAAGCCTGCTATTGTCTCACCGAAGCAGACTAAACACGCCCCAGTAAGGGTTGCAATATCAATAATATAATCAGGTTTTAATTTTTCCTCTGTATAGGCAAGCGCATCCGCAAGTATCAACCTCCCCTCTGCGTCTGTATTTCCAATCTCTACACTCTTCCCATTGTAGGCATAAAAGACATCCCCTGGTCTGTATGCTGTGTTGCTTATCATATTTTCACAAAGAGGAATTATAGCAAAAATATTCTTTTTAATTTTCATCTCTGCTGCTGCCTTTATGGTATAAATGCACGCAGCAGCGCCTGACATGTCGCATCTCATGTCTTCAATATGAGATGAAGATTTCAGATTCATCCCACCGGAATCAAAGGTGATCCCTTTGCCAACAATTGCTATGGACTTCTTACTTTTCGGATTGCCCTTATATTTTAATACAACCAATTGAGGTGGATGGACACTGCCACGACTAACTGCAAGGATGAGACCCATCTTCATCTTCTCAATCTCCTGTCTTCCATATACCTCACATGTAATTCCATTTATTTTCGATAGACCTTTAGCCACTTTAGCTATTTCTACGGGATTCGTTTTATCACTGGTTTCGTTTATCATATCTCTGCAAAGGATGGTGTTCTCACATGATATTTCAATATCTTTCAGAATTGATACGGCTATCTCCCTTGTGTCAAAGTAGAAAAAAGCCTTATCAAGCAATTTGTTGGCATCATCCTCCTTTGATTTATATTTATCAAAATTATAATTCGACAGATATAATCCCTCAGCTATTGATGATAAAATACTCTGCTGAGTCAGTTTTGTTAATAAAGGCAGCAACACACTAACAGCTTTTACATTTTTGTTTTTACATATCTTAACAATATCGCTTGAGCTATTCCTTAATGATTCACTGTTTATCTCTTCCTCCTTCCCAATACCAATGATAATTATGTTTGGAAAATCTATAAAAGGCAGGAATAGCACTTCAGATGATTTGCCCATAAAAAAGGAGAGATCTACTCTCTCAGTAATAAATGAAAATTCTGATGGGATATCTTTTTCTATATTATTTCTATATCCCTCTGTTAAAAATATTACGACTACATCTGAGTTCGAGAAATCATCTTTCTTCTTTACAATCAATTTCATGGTTTTACATTACTCCCTTGATAATTTGTGTATCAATTAGCCATATTATTATCATAAAAACATTGATCAATAGAATTAACGATCTATCATACATTTAAAGTATTCCTCTGTCAAAGGTGTAGTTTTATTATTACATGAGGTATTCTGTAATTGCTAAGGATTAGTACTAATTATAATATGAATGATATAAAAGTGACAACACGGATATGAATAATTCCTTTTAATTATGAACATATTACATATTGAACGCTAATAATCAGTCGATGAAATCACCTATCTCTAAAGGGTTTTATATCTAGATATTTATACGCTGAAAATGCAAGGATTAATTAATTATTTCAAATATAATTCAGCTCTCTTATATTCTCTCTAAATGTTGATATGAATATTATTATTGACAGATTAAGCTATCTCTGTTTATTCAAACACAATGTGTTATGTATATTATCAAGCATCAGGATCTCAAAAAATCATCAATAATGTTGTTTCTTTTTAAACTAATCCTAATCATATCGCAAGGGGAAGATAGTAAATACATGGGTGAATCATTATATAATATAATCTTGAAATCTATTAAATAAAGGAAATATTAATGCTATTATACCTGATAAACCCCGTTAATCCATTAGTGAGTGTAAACAAGGTAAAACAGACATACTGGAATAGGTATCGAGTCTGGAAACCACTTAGTCTCTTGATCATAGCTGGTTTAACCCCCCCGGAATGGGATATAAGGATAATTGACGAAAACCTTGGCATTCCAGACTACGCATCCCTACCGAGTCCGGATATGGTTGGGATAACCGCCTTTTCTTCACAGGCGGAGAGAGCATATGATTTGGCTGCTGAATACCGTAATCGTGGAGTCACTGTGGTGATGGGGGGCATACATGCAACAATGTGTAGTGATGAAGCGTTGGAGAGAGTGGATGCCATTGTGATGGGTGAAGCAGAGAGTATCTGGGCTCAGGTTTTGGAAGATACAAAAAAAGGCAAATTAAACCGTATATATAAAGGTAAACGGTTGGGGATGGATAAAATGCCTTTAGCTCGTCATGATCTGCTTCCTAGTGGTTATAAATTTGGGTTAATTCAGACTACACGGGGTTGTCCTCTTAACTGTAATTTTTGTAGCGTCAGTTCCTTTAATGGAAGGCGCTATAGATACCGCCCTATTGAAAACATTTTAGAAGAATTAAAATTGATTAAAGAAAGACATGTGCTCATTGTGGATGACAATTTTATAGGCACTCGCAAGGAACATATCTGTCGAACAAAAGATTTACTCCGGGCTATGATTAAGGCAAAAATTGATAAAAAGTGGATTACTCAGGTGACGATTAACTTTGCTGATGATCAAGAACTGCTCAGATTAGCGGCAAAGGCTGGCTGCACAGGTGTCTTTATTGGTTTTGAATCGATTAATGTTGAAGGTTTAACTGAAATCAATAAAAGTTTCAATTTCCAGAAGGGACGTGACTTCAAGTCATCAGTTCATCGCATAAAGCAGCATGGCATACTGGTAGCTGGATCCTTTATCATGGGACTGGACGTTGACAAACCTGGCATAGGACAACAGATTGCCAGTACTGCCAATTACTATAACATAGATATCCTTAATGTATTATTCCTGACTCCCCTTCCAGGGACAAAACTCTGGGAAAAAATGAAATCCGATGGTCGTATAGCTGCAAATGACTTTCCAGAGGATTGGAAATACTATACACTAACCTGTCCGGTAGCCAAGTATAATCATTTATCTTGGGCTGATATTATTAATGAGAATGAGATATGTTCCCGTTCTTTTTACTCATACTCATGCATATTTTATAGAGTATTTCAAAATATGCTACACAACTGTAAACCCTTCATTACACTGGCGAGCAACCTCTCCTATAGAAGCAATGCTGTACGATTTTATCATAAAAAATATAGAGGATTGGATTTATCCAAGGGTGGGAATATAGACCAGCAAATACCTGTAATAGAAAAGGTATAATGTCTACATTGGGAAAATTAATAATAGTTAATCTGATATTTATATACAAAGGATAAACACTATACAGAGGAGTTTATAAATGACTTCTCCCCAACTTTCTATACTTGTTGGTTAGGGTATATAAAGAATATTAACCTTTTGGAAAAAGGTTTTCCTCTTTTTAAATCAAGTGGTATAATTATATCTTTAAAAGGAGGTAGAAATGGTTACTATAGAAGTGGAGTTGACTATCCCCAATGAACTAAAGGCAGATCCATTTTTTTATTACATTATCAAGCATTTTAATGTTATTCCTAATATAGTAGAAGCCTCATTTTCCACTGAAATGGGATGGGCAATAGTGCAAATCCAGGGTGAACGAGAGGAATTGGATAAGCTGTTCAATTATTTTACTGAAAAGGATGTCCAAGTAGATTTTAGATAATTACCCTTCTAATAAATATATTGTTTTTTAAATCAAAAGCAGAATGAAGGTTTTACATTAAATGGGCTCTGATTACAGTCAACTGATAGCGGCTGTATCATCTTTGAAATAAGAAATGTCAATTTTTTCATTATTATTCAGCAGCTTCATTGCATTAGTTAGTGCAGCATCTATATCTTCCCGAGGATTCATTGATATGCTTCCATGTCCTGGAAAATTCATTGATCTTTCGTGTATTGAGGGACATTAGGGAATTTATATAATCTCCGACACCCCCTGATTCAGCAATATATGGCAGCGTCCCACCTGTAAACAGTGTGTCACCTGTAAAAAGGAATTTCTTTAATGGTTCATAAATGCAGATTGATCCTGATGTATGTCCAGGTGTATGAATAACATCAATGATATAATTCCCAAGATCGATCCTGCTTTTGCTCTCCAACCAGAGATGAACATGAAGTGATATTCCATAATCATCTCCTATCTGAAAGAGGACCAAAATAAAATTTTTAATTCAAATGTAGTTTATATAGTACTACACCCCTTTTTTGCTATTTAAGTAGTATTTATCTGTGATTGAATTATTAGAATAATATAAAATAATAATAAATTTATGAGTACACTATCACTTTAAAAAAAATAACATGATCATAATATATTTTTTTGACATATTAGCCGTTATCTGTTATCTTTATGTGAAAAGATTAACAGAGAATAATAATTATGTTTAATAGAAATAAAATGATAAAAAGGGCTGCCCTAAAAGCGAATGAAGATAAAATACGCTTGCTTGAAGAGGAAAAGAATTACCTATCAAGAAAAATAATTGAACTGGAAAAGAGAAGTGAAGAAGTAAAAGAAGAAATTGAGAGAAACAGGAAACTAAAATTATTAATCGAAATCAACACCTATATTACCAATTCATTAGAGAAGGAAGAAATTTTAAAAAGAATTCTGCATCAGATTAAGCAGTTATTAACCTGTGAATCGAGTAGCATTCTTTTTGTTGACGAGGAATTAAATCTATTAAAATTTGCTTATTTGAGTAAAGATGAAGAAGGGAAAAGATTAAGGGACACAAGTCTGAAGATGGGTGAAGGGATTGCAGGCACAGTTTGGGGAAATGGCACACCGATTCTTATCAATGACGCTCAAAATGACCCTCGATTCTCAAATAGAGCTGATAAAAAAGTCAATACACATACTAATTCAATAATAGCAGTGCCACTAACAGTTAATGGAATAATTATTGGAGTGATTGAGGCGATCAATAAAATAAATGACTCATTCACATCCTTTGACTTACAGATGCTACAATATATATCAACCCAATCAGCAATTGCAATCAAGAATGCTGATTTGTATGATATGTCAAATAGGGATGGAATGACAAGATTATTTATAAATAAATATTTCAAAAAGAGACTTCTTGAAGAGTGGAAGAGGGCTAATAGATTTAACCACGATTTGTCATTAGTTATTTTTGATATTGATCACTTTAAGAGCTTTAATGATACCTATGGACATCAAGCTGGTGATAGAATCCTTAAAGAGGTTGCTGCTATAATAGAAAAAAACTGCAGATCAATTGATATTCCCTGTAGATACGGTGGAGAAGAATTCTCGGTTGTTTTACCTGAAACATCTAGCAGGGAGGCAATGGTTTTTGTTAATAGGATAAGAGAAATGGTTGAACAGATTAAAATAGAATACCAGGATACAACATTAGAGTTGACAATTTCTGGTGGATTTGCCACTATCCCTGAACTAAAAGTATCAGATGTTGATGAATTGATAGGGATGGCGGATAAAGCGCTTTATTACTCAAAAGATAATGGTCGAAATAGGGTAACCTTCTATAATTCTAAGCTAATATCCTCCCCTTCTCATCATCAGAAATGATATTGAGAAAGCATTAAAACAAAAGACATATTTGATATGTATTCCAAAAAATAGCAAAGCCAAATTACACCAATGAACATTGAATAATGTTAAAGAAATAACTCGTTATTCTTGAAACTTACTTTAATAATTTGTAATAGGATACTATTTCATATGACAGACTATTCCAATGCGTCATCAGCTAAGACGGAAACACCTGATAATTTTAAATTTGATTTTATTCCTGCAAGGAATCACCAACCTGTAATTGAATGGGAATATCCGGAATTTCAAAGCATATGTCCAGTTTCAGGTAGGCATGACCATGGCAAACTTAGGCTGAGATATAAGCCTAAAGAAAAGATACTCGAGAGCAAATCCATGAGGGAATATCTCAGCCTATGGCGCAATAAACAGAACTGGCAGGAGTATATTACCGAAGAGATAGCAGACGCGATCCAAATTGCAGTTGAACCACTTGCTCTCATTGTTGAAATTGAATGGTCCCCGCGAGGCGGTATTTTTGCCCGGACCATATCCAAGAGGGGTAAGGAATCTGAAATCGTATAATTGGCGTTCCAATAAAAGAAATCATCCCCAACACTATCGAAGTTGATTACGAATATTAGAGAGGAATAGAATAAAAAAATCCAATATAGTAATTATGCAAATAATATTTTTCTTTACAGTTTATACAAGAAGAAAATGATTGGTATTGCTTTATCACCATACATAAGTATAATAGATTCAACTGATTTATTGCGTCTTCCTCTAGTGAGGTGATGTTAATGATTGAATTGAATGTTATAGAATTAATAAAGAGGTAGCCTTATGAGCTTTAAATATATTCAGAAACTTCCTTTAATCGAGGAGATTTTACAGAGTTATCCACTTGATGAAAAACTAAAGAAGATAAAAGAACAGAGGGATAAAGAGATAGGAGGCATTTTATCGCATCAAGATAATCGATTTTTGCTAATAATAGGTCCATGCTCAGCTCATCATGAGGATTCATTGTGTGAATATGTATCAAGATTGGCGAAGATTCAGGAAAAGGTAAAGGAAAGAATAATAATTATCCCGCGGATATATACAAACAAACCGCGAACCACTGGTGTAGGATATAAGGGGATGCTTCATCAGCCCGATCATCAGAAAAAATCAGATATAACGCGCGGTTTAATGTCAATTCGCCATATGCATATAAGAGCCATATCCGAATCACATCTTGTTCCTGCTGACGAAATGCTGTATCCTGAGAATCATATGTACCTGGCAGACCTATTGTCCTATGTTGCAATTGGGGCGCGTTCGGTTGAGAACCAACTGCATAGGTTAACAGCCAGCGGTCTTGATATCCCAGTTGGCCTTAAGAATCCTACAGCGGGTGATTTGAAGGTTATGCTGGATTCAATCTATGCTGCTCAAAATCCGCACGTTTTTGTATATAATGGATGGGAAGTATCAACCAATGGTAATCATCTAGCCCATGCTGTAATAAGAGGAGCTGTTGATCACTATGGTAATCATATCCCCAATTATCACTATGAGGACCTTATTCAACTGGCCAAGATGTATAAGAAGCGTGATCTACATAACCCATCAATTATAGTTGACACAAATCACTCCAATTCAGGTAAAAAGCATCTAGATCAACCCAGAATAGCGATGGAGGTTATGCTCAATCGTAACAATTCTGATATACTGAAAGACTTGATCAAGGGACTGATGATTGAAAGCTATATTCTTGATGGTTCACAGGATATGAGTGGAAATGAATTTGGGAAATCTATTACTGATCCATGTCTTGGATGGGAAAAATCTGAGAAGTTGATAATGCAAATCGCTGAGGTTTTTGATTAAGCAAAATAAAACGCGCTTCCTTCAAGGCAAATCTAATGAATAGATAACATATGCATGACTCAACCCTGGGATATGGGCTTTACAAGCTAATGTTGCTCAATTGTGTAGTGCGGATTATCCG
The DNA here is from genome assembly GCA_034190085.1 of Spirochaetota bacterium. Lineage (NCBI taxonomy): Bacteria > Pseudomonadati > Spirochaetota > Spirochaetota bacterium. Next base: position 123,436 of record JAXHTS010000068.1, on the reverse strand, counting down.
AATATGCGTCTTAACCTGATGCATAGAGTGAAATTGAATCAGTAACACGATCCTTGCATAGCATCATAGAAAAGCAATATTATAATGTAATATACTATCTCATTTACATGTATCTCATCAATGCCTCTGGCACATTAACCTCCCCCTCTTCAGTCTGGTAGTTCTCAATGATAGCAGCAAGCGTTCTTCCAGCAGCAAGTCCAGATCCGTTTAGTGTATGTATTAAGGATGATTTCTCTCCCTTTGCTCTTCTATATCTTATCATAGCCCGCCTTGACTGATAATCAAGGAAATTTGAGCATGAAGAAATTTCTAAATATCTATCTAATCCAGGCATCCACACCTCAATGTCATATGTCTTTGCAGAGGAGGCAGAGGTATCAGCACTGCACAGCAGAACTACCCTGTAATGTAGATTTAGCCTCTTTAAAACCTCTTCAGCATCCCCTACTAACTTCTCTAATTCATCAAAGGAAGTTTCAGGTTCAACAAACTTAACAAGCTCAACCTTTTGAAACTGATGTACTCTCACAAGTCCCCTTGTGTCCTTTCCAGCAGCGCCAGCCTCCCTCCTAAAACAGGAAGATTGCATTGTAACATAGATGGGAAGATCCTCAAAATTTAATATCTCATTTCTGTAAAGATTCGTTAGGGTAACCTCTGCTGTGGGGATAAGGGATAATCCATCCCTTTCTATCCGGTAAAATTCATTCTTAAACTTTGGATATTGGCCAGTTCCGATCATACTATCGTCATTTACGATAAAGGGTCCAAAGGTCTCAGTGTATCCATGCTCTTTAGTATGAAGATCAAGCATAAAACTTATAAGGGCTCTCTCGAGCCTGGCTGCTAATCCTCTATATACATAAAACCTTGCACCAGACAATTTTACCCCTCTCTCAAAATCTAGAATGCCCAAATCAACACCAATATCATAATGTGGTTTGGGATTAAAGGAAAAATCCGGCTTTTCTCCCCATATTCGAACTACTTTATTATCATTCTCATCCTTGCCTATTGGGACAGATTCATCAAGCAGATTGGGTAATGACAGAACCATACTATTAAAGTCTTCATTATATTCTTCCACCCTCATATCCAATCCCTTTATCTCTTCAGATACTGCCTGCACCTCTCGTCTAAGTTCTGTATCATCCTCTCCTTTTGCTTTTTTATTACCAATCTCCTTAGAAATTCTGTTTCGTGTCTCACGAAGTTTATCAATTCGTGCTATAGCATCCCTTCTCCCTTCATCTATTTTTATCAGATGATCAAGATCAATCACATCATCCATTAATCTATTCACTAATAACTCCCGAATACTACCAATATCTCGTCTGATCAGTTTAGGGTCTATCATTAATCCTACCTCAAGCCATACTTATAAAAATTTACTGCTTGCTTGAAATGCCACACCTTCACCTCAATGATAAGGGCATATCATTTAATAATATTGAAAGAATGTATAATAATAAGGACAAAATCACAAAGGCATTGAAGCATATAATAACCATCTTACATTATTCCTAATATAGCTCTTCAAATTTATGCCCTTTACTGTAGACTTCCTGCCTGCTACAACTTATTATACAAATCTTTATAGTAATAATTCAATAATGGAAAATTAAATAATTATTTGAAGCTAAAGTTGTGTTAAGTGCGGTAATCTTGACATCTGCATTTATGTCAAGATATTTAGCGAATATAGGTGATAAATGCCGTTTGTTACCAATCTACCATCTCTGTTGATGCTGAAAGACCGGCTGCATAAAGTCTACCGCAGGTCTCAAACATAATATACTTTGTACCGAGTAAAGGGATATTCCTCTTTTTAGCCAATTCAATTGTTTCTGGCTGAGGAATTTTACCTCTAACAAAGACTATTCCCATAAGCTCCAAAACCTCTACAGTTCTGATTACTTGCGGATTTGTTAATCCGGTAATAAATAGTGTATTCTCCTTAGCATAGGCAAGAACATCGCTTAACAGGTCTGATGCAAAAGCTCCATTTACATCAATTGTATCAAGCAAATCCTCACCAAAGATAACATTAGCATTTAACAGCTCTTTTACCTCAGACAATTTCATATTAATATATAATCCTCCACTCCTATTAGAATATAATATTATACCACAAACCCATGAAAACTTCAATCACTCAACAAGGATGAAATAAAAATTATGCTGAACATCTGCCTCAAGCAGATTCTGAATATGTGTATTCCATGTTATTTTGATATATAATGAAAGCCAATAAATAAACTCTCGACCATATAAAAAACAAATTATTATAGTTTGGTATAATTCAATCAATGATCCAGCTTTTAGTCAACAAATAAAAAATATAAGACTTCATCAAATTATTACTTTCAAAATTTGAGATAGCTTATTTTGGTAATTATCACTTGACTTTTCAATTATGTCAGTTTATGACAAGTCGCATATTCTAATATGGGAGGAAATTTCGTATGAAACTAAAATGGATTAATCATGCATGCGTTGAAGTTATGACCAATAATGGCAAAGTTATCTATTTTGACCCATTCCAGTTAAGCGGTGACTTAGATAAGGCGGATATAGTCCTTATAAGTCATGACCATCCAGATCATTTATCAATAGATGACATAAAAAAGGTAGCTGACAGCAATACTACAATTGTGATTCCAAAAACTTGTAATTTAGAAGGTGATTTCAAGGTTATTAAAATGGAGATTGGATCCAGCGAGGATATCAATGGAATAAAAATTGAAGCAGTACCCTCATATACAGACAAGCTGCCAACCCACCCTAAGGAAAATGAGTGGAATGGTTATATTATCAATGCAGATGGCAATCGAATATATCATGCTGGAGACACTGGCGAGATGGTTGAGATGTGTGACCTGAAAGATATTGATGTGGCCTGTATACCTGTTGGCGGCCAATATACAATGGGTTTTGAAGAAGCAACTGATTGTGTAAAAAAAATGATCCCCAAAATTGTAGTCCCTATTCATAATTGGGACAAGCCTCTGGAGCCATTTAAAGAGATGGTAGAAAAAGAATTACCAAATGTTAAGGTAGAGATACTGAGCAACAAAACGCTGGAATTATAGACTTGATAGCGATTAAAAGACTGAAAGATCTTAATGATCATGACCTCTGGAAGCTTTTTAACCGCTTGGGAGAGGTTTTCAGTTCTGTAATGGATGTTGTTATTCCCATCATTGAGGATGTAAGAGACAAAGGGGAAGAAGCGGTTATTCACTATACCGAGAAATATGATGGGATAAGGCTTACAAATCTTTATGCAACTGAGGACGAATTAACAAAAGGATATGATAATATCCCTCGTAAAGAGATAGATGCCTTTATGCAGGCCAGGGACAATATCTTTGAATTCCATCTTCATCAGAAAAGGGAAAACTTAATATATTCAAGAGAAGATGGCTCCAAACTGGGTGTAATATATCAACCAATCGAGAAAACAGCCATATATGTGCCCGGGGGTAAGGCAACATATCCCACTAGTATACTAATGGCTGCAATCCCAGCTTTAATCGCAGGATGTAAGGATATTACACTTATCACCCCCCCCGGAAAGGATGGGGAAATTTCTAATATCATTCTTGCAATTAGCAGGATTATTGGGATAAAGAGGATATTAAAGGCTGGAGGAGCCCAGGGTATTGCTGCCGCTGCCTTCGGCCTTGACTCGCTACCTAAAGCCAATATCATTGTTGGCCCCGGCAATCTTTATGTTACAGCAGCAAAAGCCTACCTTTTCAGCATGGGAATAATTCAGATAGACTCCATTGCTGGGCCTAGCGATGTGCTCATTATTGCGGATGAAGGCGCTAATCCAAAATGGATTGCCTTTGATCTCCTATCACAGGCTGAACATGATGAAAAGGCCGTCCCTATTCTTGTGACCACATCCCATGATATAGCTGATCGAGTAAAGGAAGAGATTACCATGGATATTAATAGCGGAAAGGGAAGGCATGAGATAAAAAAGAAATCGATCTCAAACAATGGGTTGATACTGCTGACTGATGATCTTGATGAAGCTATTCTATTCTCAAATAACTTTGGGCCCGAGCATATGGAATTAATGGTATCAAATCCTATGCAATATTTACCCAAAATACAGAATGTTGGATCTCTATTTCTTGGCCAGTATTCTCCTGTTGCCGCAGGAGACTACTATTCAGGGACAAATCACATACTACCAACGGGTGGGACCTCAAGATTCTCATCAGGATTATCAGTGGAGACATTCATGAGAAGAACAACCGTACAGTTTTTAACAAAAGCTGCTCTCAAAAAGGGGTTAGAGCCCATAGGGATCATGTCGAAGGTTGAAGGCTTTGATGACAAGCATGGCGGTTCAATTGAAATCAGATTTAATGATGATCAGGAATAAGCCTGCCTATTACCTTTTCCGATTATTGATATTTTAATTATTAGATTCTTCATAGTAAAGGTTGTTAATCTATGTAGTCTAATCTTCATTAGATCGATATTTAGGGTTGTGCCGTTTTTCGTGCCCGGTGGAATCTTTACCTCTATAGTGGATGTGTTTGAAATTCGTCCAAGACCCTGACAAATTCGGCAGTATGAATCATCCCCAAAGCACAAAGGACAGGGTATTCTTGATGGTAGTTCAATAAATGCTATAGCGCCCCTCCTAATTTCTCCTGGAGTAACAAATATTTCCACATCCTGACCAAAATTATAAATTCTATCCTCACGTTTCATCTTCCTGTTGAGAAGTCTCGACACAACAAGATCCTTGAGAGAGATGGAGAATTTTATCCTTGTTTTGGGCACATAAACATAACCCTCATCGCTATAGCGCTTTCTGTCAAAGAGGTGTTTATTGTACTCTAGCCTCAGGCTGTCATCAATAAGAACCTTATAACCCTTAATTATAAGATCTATTTTTTTTCTTTCGTCATCGCTATTTTTTTTGGATATATCCGGATGGTAGATCTTTACAAGATTGCAGAATGCTGTCCTCACCTGCGATTTGTTTGCCTGATAGGGTATATTCAATATCTCATAATAATCGACAAAATTTCCAAATTCATCATGATAAGACATCCTCATCATTCAACTACTCCAATACAGCTTTTTGTAATGCTAAAATATATCTTTTGAAATCCTTGTGATATATAGCAGTCCATAATTGTATATGGAATTTCATTTTTCTATTCTTAAAGTGAATAAATTATCCTTATTCTCTTTCAACTCAGTGGAATTACAATCTTTCTCATTTATTATTATTCATCAAAATTTCAATGCTCGATATGGATATATTGTATTTAATCCTTTACAATAACATATTATTGTCTGATTTAAAATGCAATTATTATTTATTGTTAGCTCTTGTACCGGATGTAAGCCTGATCTGAGTTATTACAAATTCAGGATTCTTGAAAAATTTGCTTTCTTATATCCTCATTACACACAAAACATTCACATACATAAGGCTTAACCTTATGAATCATACACCCGGCATGCCTTTGAGCAATATTAAAAAATGAACAATAGGGTTTACCATTTATTATTATTTGCTTAATTTGCTCCCTATCATCCAAAAAAAATTCAATAAAATCTGATCTATCTAAATTTAAAAAATGTGATATCCTTGAAATATCACTAGGATATAATTCAATGGTATATTTTGAACAACAAATTCCATCACACTTACTGCAATCCATATAAAACCTATATTAAATCAAAGGTATTTGAAATAACAACATAGGTATAAGTGATCTCTAAAACCTGATTATAATATGGGAATGAATATTCTGCTGATACAACTGATACAAGCGATTTATATATATCTTGGATCTTTTCCCACATAGAAAAGAAATGGATTACTACTCTTCAGATAAATAATTTTATCTATTAACAATAATATTAATACTATTCATGTATCAGTAAGATATCTAGGTTTAAACAATAAACATTATATTCATATAAGAGTCAAGATTTTATTTAATGAAAGTCCATTACAATAATCCTTATTAAATACATAAACTTATATGTAATTATAGAAACAAATCCTTTTTTTCCTTGCGCTGAATATCACAAATGATCAAAATTGAATCTTATAAGGCTTCACCTAAAAGTAGAATCTTTTATTATACAATAAGATATGATTTATTATAATTTTATTTAAAAACATACAGAGAACCTTGTTAGATTTTCAAAATATTGATATTCATATAATATGGAATAATACAGTTAGCCTCTATAATAATTAAATTATTCATTTTTAGTAACTATTTAGGTGTTTTTTTCATATACACTATTAGATAAAAAATGTATAAAGGAGATGAGTTGGAACTGCCTAAAAGTATGTCATTCCGGCTGTAGCGTAGCGAAATGCCGGAATCTTAAGCAATTAAATTCCTGCATTCACAGAGCCTGCCCCTATAAATACAGGGGAATTACATTTTGACTAACCTCAACTCATTCTACCTGTTTTTTCGTAAAATAAATATTATTATATCCATAGGTGAGTAGTTACCATTTTAATATATAACAGCGAATAATAATTTAGTGAAATGATTATGAAATTGAAAATATTTATTCAGCTTATTCGAATTGATCAAACCCTATTTACTCTTCCTTTTGCTTATTTGGGATTACTATTTGCTGGAGGAGATGAGATATATACCTGGATATGGGTCACAATTGCATTGGTATCCGCAAGCACACTTGGGTTGTTATTAAACCAGTTAATTGATTTGAATAAAGATGCAAAGAATCCCAGAAAAAATAGAATATTGATTTCAAATAGGGAGGTAAAAAAACCAAGCGTTTGGAGCTTGGCCATTTTTCTATCCCTTATACTCATCTTTTCCGCCTATATGATCAATAGATTATGTTTTCATCTATCATTTGTTGCAATCCTTGGATTGGTCATTTTTCCATTTATTAAAAGAATTAATATTGTATCACATTTTTATTTAGGCATTATTCAAGCGTCATCTATTATTGGAGGATATTTGGCGGTTACCTCTAGATTTGACATAATTCCCCTCTTGATTCTGAGTATTGCCATTTTCATGTGGATGTCAGGGCTTGATATCATCTATTCTCTTAAGGATGTTGAGTTCGATAAAGATAAAGGTCCTATCCCAATCTCAGCAAGATATGGGATGGGCAAAGCATCGATGATCTCATCTATATTATATGTTTTTGCAATGATTGCGCTAATTATAGCTGGTGTATTAACTTCAAGAGGTACTGCCTACTGGGTTTCTATTATTAGCGTTGCAATAATCTTTTATAAACAGCAATTCTTAATCAGAAATAGGGATTTCGAGATTGCAATTGTGGAATTCATTCAAATAAACCATATGATACCAGCAATACTCTTCATTGGCACATTCATAGACGTAATGATTAAGTAATGATGATCTTTAATGTAATATACAATATCATGCTAGCCTACCTATAGGAATTATTATATATTTAAGGATGGTAAATTAGGATGCAAAGACTTCCGCTTCAAGGAATAAGGGTTGTAGATTTCTGCCACGTTTGGGCTGGACCTCATGCTACACATTGGTTGTCTACCATGGGAGCGGAGGTTATAAAGGTTGAAAGCGAACTTCGCCCAGATTTAACAAGACATTATTATTCTATGGGCAGGAAGCTTATTCCTGGGATGAACAAAAGCGTTGATTTCGCTGTATTTAACTATGGAAAGAAGAGCTGTACACTCAATATGACACACTCAAAAGCCAGGGAGATCGCTAAAGAAATTATCGAGATTAGCGATGTAGTCACCGAAAATTTTGGAGGTCCTGTGATGGACCGCTGGGGATTGGGATATCAAGATCTAAAAGAGCTTAAATCCGATATTATCATGTATTCTGGTTCAGGTTTCGGTAGAACAGGGCCTTACAATAATTTCCCAGCTTATGCTCCTATTGTGGACGCATTTTGTGGATTTACATCTATGAATGGCTATTATAAAAGCGAACCACTTCCCTTTGGTGTAGGCGGATGGACAGATATAGCTGCGGCACAGCATGGAGCATTTTCAATCCTTGTTGCGTTATATCATCGCTCAAAGACTGGGGAAGGGCAATATATTGACCTTTCAATGACTGAGATGGCATGCGCTACCCTTCCATATCCTGCAATGGATTATGCAATAAATAAAAGAGTACAAGAAAGGCAAGGGAATCGTGATAACCTTATTGCGCCTCATGGATGTTATCCATGTAAGAGTGACGACGAGTGGATCGCCATAGCTGTCTCCAATGAAGATGAATGGAGAGCCTTCTGCATCGCTACAGGTCATCCTGAATGGGAAGTGGATAAGAGATTCAACAATAATCTGAATCGATGGAAGAACCAAAAGGAACTCGATCAATTGATATCTGAATGGACAAAAGATCATACACAAAATGATGTAATGGGGTTATTGCTAAAAGCTGGAGTAATGGCAGGCGCCTCTCTCAAGATTAACGGGGTGATTGAGGATCAAAACCTGAACAAAAGGGGATTCTTCATAGATGTTGACCAGGCTGACATGGGAACGGTTAGAATCGCTCGTTTACCATGGAAGATGAGCAATACATTACAGAAAGACAATGTACATACCCCCTCTCTTGGTGAGCATAATGATTACGTCTTTGGGGAGTTGTTGGGGATGACAGATGATGAGATATCCAAACTTAAGGCTGAGCAGGTCATTCAGTAAATACAGGAACCTGCCGAAGAAGCATACGACATTCAAGGGTGTGAGGGATTTATCTCGCGAGTGTCACATATCATTTGAACTATTACATAAATTAATCATTGTCCGGATATCGTTGTCTAATAGATTTCAACAGATACAGACAGTCTAAGAATACACTTACCAGATCAGGATCAAATTTTTTCCCAGAAAGAGACTTTATCTCCTTGATAACATCCTCCTCCTCCCAAGCATCCTTATAAACTCGTTTGGATGAGAGAGCGTCATAAACATCTGCAAGGGCGACTACTCTTCCATAAATGGGTATCTCCTCCCCCTTAAGGGGCAATGGCCGTCCTTTACCATCCCTTTCCAAAACCTCTCCAGTATTCACATCAATATAACCAGGATATCCCGTGCCATCCCAGTTCTCATGATGAGTTAATGACACTACTGCCGCGATCTCGTCAAAATCAGACTGTTTATCCCCTAATAGACGAGCGCCCATATAGGTATGAGTCTTCATGACTTCATACTCCTCGGTTGTTAATCTTGTCGGCTTTTTTAGGATCAGATCAGATATCGCTACCTTTCCCACATCATGCAGCATTGCAGCCATTCGCAAAATATCCCTGTTCTTATCAATCTCACATTTGGGAACACACTTATACATCGCCCAACGTTCATACAGCTCCACAGCATAGGTGGCTACACGGTTAATATGAGGCCCTGTTTCTTTTGGATCACGCAACTCAGCCATTCTGATCATTCGATGCAAAAGCGCCCTCGTCATCTGTGTTCTTTGGAGAACAATACTAGCAGTATTCGCAAAGTGAAGCACAAAGGGTTCATCATCCCTAGAAAATGAAACTACGTTATCTTCGCTGTCCTTTGCATTTATGATCTGAAGCACGCCAATAATATCGCCGCGATTAGTCATCATAGGGACAGTAAGCATTGATTGTGTATTATAATCTGATTTTTCATCATATGTACAATCAAAGCTATAGGGCTCATTATCGGAGATAGCATTAACATCAGGGATGTTCAATATATTTCCCGTAGTCGCAACATAACCCGCTATTGATTCAGCATTAATTAAAATCTTAAAATTAGTATAGGGAAGTTTCTTCCCAAAGGGAAGTTGTTTCTGTTTCGTTTCGTTTTGTGAGTATTTAAATATGAGGTATTTACCATTACGGATGTAGATTGATCCAGCATCCGCATTTGTTACGGTTCTCGCTTCAAGAAGTATCCGTTCAAGCAACATATCCATATCCTGAATGCTGTTGAGTTCAGTGCCTAAACGAATAATCTCATTAAGACGATCTTTTTCATTATTCATGATATTAATATCTTTATGGCTCTGTATTGACTTATATACCTGATGAGAATTTTTTTCAAATATTTTATTCTTATATGTGCCTATTATCCAAATATTGATAAATAAATGAACGCTGAACTGGCGAGAGAACCGTATGGCTCCGTAACTCAAACACTCGTAAAATAGCGCCTTTGGGACCCAAACCTTCAGTCAAACCCAACCATGCGCAAAGCACAATACCAGTTCTACCTCGTCCCTCAACGCAGTGAACTACAACACCTAGCTCCTTCTGGAGACTGGAATTGATAAATTCAATAGAACGGTCCATCCCTTCCATTGTAGGCGCTCTGGCATCATCAATCGGTTCATGAAAATGCATAAATCCAGCGTCCTGATACCTCTTCCCATAAAGATCATCCTCAGTTAGGGTTAATATTGCGCCAATCCCCTGTTCCCTCAATAATTGCAGAGTTTTATCAATCTTCATAGACCAGGGCTCTCCCATTCCTGCTACTCTGTAAGTATGCAGAAAACCAAAACGAATCTCACTCAATATCATAAGATCAGTGTTATCATTGTTTTTCATCATTTTCCTTCATTTCCTGTAATCTTCCTATAAGGCTTTATAGTATTATATAATCCCGGTAATTTATTAAGATCAGCATTTTTTTGGGGATTTACCATAATAGATATAGATAATTATTGTACATTTATTCTCATTTATCAAATATTTTTTGAATCATTTTTATTCTCAACATATTTAATAAAGAGCCTGAAAACAGAGCCAACCCACACAACAAGCCTAATACAAATATTTTTCCTTTGCTATACCATTGATCAACCTATTTGTCTTAGTGAAATATAGAGAAAAGTACTTGCAATGTTTCATTATAAATTTATTTTAGAATTCCTAGGCATCAAGGATACATTAATAAAATATAAAAAGGATAAGGGCCATGGACTTAATAGAGGCATTACAGACAAGAAAGAGTATCAGGGCTTTTAAACCTGATCCTGTCCCCCAAAAGGTTATTAAGGAAATCCTGGGAATAGCCTGCCGTGCTCCATCAGCGATGAATATACAGCCATGGGAATTTTTAGTGCTAACTGGTAATATACTTGAAGAGATTGGGAAGGAGAATGTCAAACTGCTCAACTCAGGAACCCCTCCCAGTCCAGAGCATCTGGTTGTGGGTTGGACCAATGAAAGTGTATACCGGTTGAGACAGGTAGGACTGGCCAAGCAGCTCTTCCGACTCATGGATATACCCAGAGAAGACAAAGTGAAAAGGGCATGGTGGTTGGAACGCGGATTTCGACACTTTGATGCCCCTGTCTCAATTGTTATATTAACAGATCGATCACTGGTTGAATCTACCCCGCTATTAGATCTTGGAGCAGTGATGCAGAACATCTGCCTTGCAGCAATGGGCTTTAACCTAGGCACATGCATAGAGGATCAGAGTGTAATGTACCCTCAGGTATTAAGAAAAGCCGCGGGTATACCAGACTCAAAGCGAATAATTATCGGCATAGCCATTGGATATCCTGATATGGATTTTCCTGCAAACAGGGTAGAGAGCGCTAGGGAGCCTGTGGATAACATCACAACGTGGTGCGGCTATGACTAAAATTACCCCACACCCTGATATACACTTTTTCATGACACTCAAATTATAAAAATGTCACCTGACTTTGAAGACTACCGTTCCCAATTTCCAGTTATCAAAAAATATGTTTATCTTAATCATGCCGCCATTTCTGCACCTTCGCTTAGGGCAGCCGAAGCATTCAGTAATATAAGCAATCAATTCAGTTATTATGGTATAAAGGGCTATGATGGATGGATGAAGAGGGTCGAGGAGGTACGCGGGCTCTTTGCAGGCCTTATCAATGCCCATCCGGCTGAGATTGCCTTTGTTGGCAACACTTCAGAGGGGCTTGGTTATGTTGCGGAAGGGATAAGATGGATGGAGGGGGATGAAGTGCTGATACCAGTTCCTGAATTTCCTTCAAATGTCTATCCTTGGCTTAATCTTGAGAGAAAGGGTGTAAAGACTACATTTATCAGGCGTTGTAATGGACGCTTCCGTGTGAATGATATAGAGAAGGCCATCTCCCCGAAGGTGAGACTCATATCTGTTAGTTATGTTGATTTTATGTTTGGTTTCCGATGTGATTTAGAAGCTATAGGCGATCTCTGTCGCAGAAAGGGAATATTGCTATGCGTGGATGCTATTCAAGGCTTGGGAATTATTCCATTAGATGTTAAAAAATGTGGTATTCATTTTCTCGCAACCGGGGGTTATAAATGGCTTATGAGCGCCATGGGCATTGGAGGTCTCTATATCTCCAGTGAAGCAAAAGAGATCATTCACCCGGTCTTTGTTGGATGGAAGAGTATGCTCAAGGATGAAGATTTCTTTGGAATCGAGTTTGATGTAAAGCCCAATGCCCTTGGTTTCGAGCCTGGCAACATGAATATTGCTGGCATATGCGCATTAGGAGCGGCTATTGAGCTGATTGATGAGGTTGGAATAAATAACATAAGGGAAAGGGTGTTTGCCATAAATAATCTCTTTTTGGAAGGATTGCAAAAAAGAAATTTTCAAATAGTCACATCAATGGATAGAGATGATCGTTCTGGAATTCTAAGCTTTCTACCTCATTCTGATCCCAACCCTCTTTACAGTTATTTAACCACGAAAAATATCCTAGTTGCCCTTAGGAATAATATAATAAGGATTTCACCCCATTTCTATAATAATGAGAGGGATATTGAAAATTTTATGAACGCATTAGATGATTATAGTGGATAACGGACTCCAAGGCACATTTATAATTATCCCTATTATATAGTGTTTGAGCTATTATCCTCTACTATAAGACATGTATGAATAATTATTGACAAATTTTCATTTAAAAATAGATTATAGTCTTCGTAATTCTTGAGCATACAAAACCTATATTCAATTCTTACTTATAATCAAGAGGATAAATAATGAAATCAGTGATTAATTTGCTATATTCCTGGATTTGCTTTGTATTCTTTACCATCCTAACAATTATAGGTGGGATTATATCCCTTTTATCTCTAATATTCAATCCAGGAGGAGACATTTCCTTTTATACGATGAAAGGATGGGCAAAAATTATACTCTGGTTTTGCAGAATAAAGGTAACCGTTTGGGGACTGGAAAACATAAATAAGGAAATAACCCAGATCTTTGCATCAAATCATCTAAGTCATTTAGATATATTGCTTCTATCTTCAATAATCCCTGTAAAATTCGGGTGGATTGCGAAGAAGGAATTATTTAAATTACCTATTATTGGATGGCATATGAAAGCCAATAACTATATAGCAGTTGATAGGGAAAACACAAAAAAGGCACTACAGAGTTTCTATAAATCTGCTGAGAAGATTAAGAATGGATCAAGAGTGGCAATATTTCCTGAGGGAACACGAAGCCGGGAAGGGGAATTACAACCATTTAAAAAGGGTGTTTTTCATCTATGTGCAAGAACAGGTGTTCCGATTGTTCCCATCTATATTGATGGCACTTACGAGGCATTATTGCCGGATACTTTTAGGGTACATCCTAGTAAAGTTTATGTTAATATTGGGAAGGAGATAAAGACTACTGGCAACACAAAGGGGTCTGAGATCAAGACTTTGATGAATGACCTCAGAGAGAGTATAATAAATTTACAATCGGATATTACAGAATATAAAAAATCTTCTAACACAAACAGATCATTATTTAATTAGCCTATATTTATGAGTGACTATAAAAAATCATATAAAACTATAATGGATGACCATTTCCCAGATTCCCTTACAATTGAGTTTGGTGACCAGAGGCTGTTGTATAAAAAGAGGACATGGAAGATTGAAGATAAAGGGAGTATGGTTGAGAAAGGATTGCGATATGGCGAGAATCCTGGTCAGGAAGCGGCAATGTACCAGTTGGTAAATGGGAATCTAGTTTTGGGTGAATGCAGGTTTATTGAACCTGGCAATTCTATTATTAGTTGTATTGATGAAAGCATGATGTTGCAATCTGGGAAACATCCTGGAAAGATAAACCTTACGGACATTGATAATTCACTCAATGTTTTAAAATTTCTTATGTCCAAACCGGCTGCAGTAATCGTAAAGCACAATAACCCATGCGGCGTGGCCTATGGTTCCACAATCGTTGAAGCCTACGATAGGGCATATAAAGCTGATAGAATCGCTGCTTTTGGAGGATGTGTTACCTTAAATCGACCAGTAGATAAAGAGGCAGCTGAACTCATATCCAAACACTATATTGAGGTGATCGTTGCACCTGATTATATTGAAGGCGCCTTTGATATTTTAAAAAAAAGAAAAAATTTGCGAATTGTTAAGATTGAAAGGATAGATAGCCTTGAAAAATACAAGGCCCTGCGTTTTGTTGATTTCAAATCTCTCATAGATGGTGGAATAATTGTTCAGCAATCACCACTAAACAGGATTATCACCAAAGAAGACCTAAAGCCTGCAGTTGCCGAATATAAGGGCAAATCCTATAATATCGATAGACTCCCAACTGATGGAGAGTATGATGACCTCTTATTTGGATGGAATGTTGAACAGGGAGTGACATCAAACTCAGTTCTATTTGTAAATGATTTAGTAACGGTTGGCATTGGTACAGGAGAGCAGGATCGGGTTGGTGTTGTTGAAATTGCCATATATAAGGCATACACAAAATATGCAGACCAACTATGCTTCGATAAATTTGGGATACCCTATAAGGAGCTTGAGAGAGAAGTTGATAATGGCATTAGGGAAAGATCTGTTATTCTCAATATTGATAATGAGACCAGGGATGCAAAGGGTGGATTAGTTGGGTCATCTATGGTTTCTGATGCCTTTTTCCCCTTCAGAGACGGAGTTGATGTTGGGATAAAGGAGGGGATTACCTCAATAGTACAGCCCGGAGGATCAGACCGAGATTTCGAAGCGATAATGGCTTGCAACGAAGCAAATCCCAAGGTTACTATGGTATTTACCGATCAAAGGGCTTTCAAACACTAATTCTATTATTTTGGACTAATTACCAGATGGCGGTTATCACTGATTATATTACAGTTTCGACTAAAGGCAGGAGAGATGTTATTGATATCACACAAAAGATTCAAAACATTATTTCCAAGAATAGTGTAAACGATGGCATTGTTGTGGTTTTTGTCTCTGGTTCAACAGCTGCATTAACTACCATTGAATATGAACCTGGATTAACCAAGGATATAAGCATCTTCCTCGAAAGAATCCTTCCCTATGGAGATCACTATCATCATCATAACACTTGGCATGATGATAATGGCGCCGCGCACCTGCAGGCAGCACTCATAGGACCATCCATTACAGTGCCCTTTGTCAATGGAACCCTTACTCTCGGCACCTGGCAACAAGTGATTCTAATCGATTGTGATACAAGACAACGAAATAGAAAGATTGTTGTACAGATAATCTATTAGCTCAATCCAGCACTAACCCTATTTAGATTTACGATACATTTGAAGTCTCATCTCGCCTGCCTTTGCCTTGAGTTCCGGATCGTTCTCAATATTCTCTTCGAAAGATCTATACTGTTCTATAGTATAACCATGTCTTTGTAATATTGACTTCTCCAATTCAGGAGTGAGATCACTTGAGAGTATCTCTTCCTGTACTGCTAAAAAATCATGGAGAGTCATCTCTTTTTTAGCCTTACATGAAATGAAGAATACACTGATAAGTAAAAAAATAACTAGATTTTTTATGTACCTCATATCCCCTCTCTTATTATTTGTTTAATAGCTGCTTTTCACAATTAAAGATTATGGCCTATATTCGGCTTTAATAAACTGGAAGCTCTATTTTATTGAAATATGTACGAATATTAGCTATAGTCTTATAGTCTCATTCAATTATGTAGCTTGTACTATTTCAATATAAAAGCTTAATAATTGTGAATAAGCGCTAATCAATAATTAATACCCGGTAATTTAATGAGACATATAATTCTAATTTTATTATTCTACATGTCAAGGAAAAATTCGACTATATTTGAGTAATGGCACATTGGGGCTGGGTGTGTATTGGGGCAGATTTCCTGATTGATAGATATATAAGTTAGGATCATGTTAAAGATCATTAGCGCAATATCCATTGATAATAATTGAATCGGATTTACTGCAGGCCAAAAATAATAAAATAAAGAAAAATCCAAATAGACTCAGGCGAGTGTAAACATATTTCTTATACATAATTTTAACATTAACCAAAATATAGATTTATTATTTGGCTCAAAACTAAAGTTACAACTATGATATTCCCAATCAACAGGAATGTTAACCTCTTTCCTATGAATTTGAGCAACATAAATATTGAAGTAATGCATATAGATGTAGATGTTAAAGAGAATGCTATGCCGGTTCCAATATTTATCCCCGAACAGAGTAGAGGTTTTAATAATAAAACATCTGTTCCGTTACATAAATAGAATGGGATTCCGAAAATGATTATTGATACATTCCCCAAAAATGAATTACTTATTAAAGATGTTAAGTGCATCGTCTTTGAGGAAGCAAGATCTAATACTATACCGACACTTCCTCCAATAACAAGATAGGGTATTATTGTTTTGAATATTGAATAGGTTTTTATGTATATATCTTCCTCCATCACCATGCAGGCTTTTGCGTTGCATATGTTCAGGCTCCTTGCAGCCACGGTGTCTTTTTTCTTTAAAAGCTCCAACACATATCCTGCTGATAGGGCAAGAATAAATGAAGAGCCAATTCTTAAAAGAGCATACTCCATGCCGAGAACGTTAAAGGATAGTATTATTATATAGGGATTCAAAAGTGGGGCCGCAACCGAGAAGGGGATCAGAGTTTTTAAATTCATTTTACCTTCCATTGTCTTTACTAGAGGTATTGCAGAACAGGCGCATACAGGCAATACAGAGGCGTAGAAGAATGCTGTTACAGGATTGGAAGGGAAGAATCTCCTATATCTCATAAAATACTTTTCAAGCAATGCAGCAATATATATGCCAATAAAGACAACAATGGTTAATTCAATAAAATACTCAAAGAATAAAAAACCTGTTTTAGGGAGCAGTTGATAAACTAAACATTTCGACCTGTCAAGGTAGGTAATATCTTTCACTGTTTTATATATATAGTCTACTACTACGAACAGAAAAGAAAACACCAATATAATTTTAATTGCATTTCTCTTATAATTCAGAGTCACTTCGCTTTCCAGTATATCCATTGAATTCAAAAATTTCAGTACTCATGACAATTCATATTTAGCAAACACCGGCAATTCATTATTCAATCCTAAAATTATCCCAAGCTTTCAGAAGGGGATTTTACAAGTGAAGCACAAGAGCTGTTCCGTTCATCCTGTTTAACTTAATTGTAATTGTCAAGTGTACTGAATTTCAAGAATTATTCACCTCATAAGTTTTTTTAAGAAAAAACCGGCAAGGTTTTGCTGCCGGCTTTTTCATTTATAGGCGTTCAAAACATCTTCACAGAAGACTAATTTAGACTTATTGCGGCGTTAATGTAGGAGGTGTGCCCATTGCCCCACAGGGGTAATCATCCCACCCATCTGATGGGGGAATATCATCAGTGGAAGAGTTGGCATATATATTACGATAATGATAAGAGCTATAATTCAGTCTGATTCTCCAATCAGAATCACAACCACATCGCATGATGTAATATTCCTCGCTTTCATGCTTATATTTGGGGCTGCCGGCATATGCGCCAACTAAATTGAATACACCATCCACGCCGGATGTCCCGTCACTGGTTGCCACATAGCTGTTTGGTGGAGCAGCAATAACAGGACCTGAAACAGGGCTTGAAATAGAGGTACCTGTTAAATTGCCATACCCTGCAACAGGTGTAACACTATATCTTATATATTTTCCAATGTCATTTGACTCTAGTGTATAGGTGGTTGAACACCCCAATAATGTTTCACCCTTAGTGCATACCTTATCATCATATCTATACCACTCTTTAAGGGTAGCTCCCTCGGGATCTCCATCAGCATCCTGATATGTGTATTCAGGAGCTGTCAGGGTCTGGCCTGCCCAGAGCAATCCGCTTATCCTGCCCAAATTTAGCACAGTTGGAGTAGACAAATCTGAATCGTCCCAACAACTAGTTGTCCAATCACCAGAGGGAGGAGTGAAGGTATCTTGAACATCGTCAACTCTATACATCCTGTCGGGACCAGTATAGCCTTCATCTATCCACCATGTTGGATTTGGATATGGAGTTCGAGCCTCATCCCACGTGCACACACCTAAATAAATGTAATAGCCCTCAGTTCCATGTTTATACAGGGGTCTTCCATTTATAGGCCCATTTTCAGTATCCTCAAAATAACTTCCATTGCATTCGCCTATTGCGGCCCCACTGACGACGATCTCATTTTTAAAGGCTGCGGTGGGCTTAGCGTTTGCCGGAACAACTGCTGACACTGTAGATGTTGCTTCTGCAGCAGTCCCCTTATTCAAGGCAAACACTACATTGCCAGTAACCTCTGAAGCGGTATATATAATATCACCATTATCCTCTATGTTATCATTTCCACTGGCATCGCTTACAGTAACAATAACCCCTTGAACCTCTGCATCAACCAATGCCTGGGCCATTGTAGCAATGTTTGTGTCAATATCCTCTACTGGATTTAGAGATGGTAGCGAATCCAGCACCCCTTTTGCTGCATTTATTGTGCTATCCTCCGGAAGTGGATAATTCATAAATCCAGAGCTTTTGTCATCGTCTTTACACGCTCCAAATCCAATAATCACCTGTACAATGAGTAATTATAAACTCATTCTTAATAATTTGATCATAATTTATCTCTTCCATTTTATAATTACTTTATTTTAGGTAGCTATGTTCCAAAGCCGTTACTCATTAACATTATTTTGATTCAGTGATAAGTTGTCAATTACTTATCAAAGCGCCTCTGTAATCTCCTATAACCCTTCATGTTTTATTGTTTATCGGTTCGCGCCATAACCGAAACTTCTTTAATCTGTAGTAATGAGGTTTAACAGATACTCTCTTATAAAATTTAACGATCACCTCCCATAATTATTATTTCCTAAAGAAGATTGGTATATATTCAATATATTATACTAATAATATATGTAATAAAACATATGAGGTCAAGGCCTTGAAATCTGAAAGTGTGTGTTAATAAATTAATTGCCTAGGCTATCCAGATTAGCATAAGTAACAGGAAATGAAGGAAGGGATAAATGGGGAGAGACTCCCTTGATTGTGATTAACAGTTCATCTTTTCTCTCAAAGGCTTATCAGCAAGAAAAATCGTCTTTCTGAATATATATACAATGAATAATACAATTAAGGAGAAGGATTTTTTGCCCTAAAAAGGTGGTCTTGCAATTGATCTTTGGGCGGAAGACAAGGGAGTACTCATCAAAAGTAAGGTTGGATTAGAAAAAATAAATTGTATTTCACCAATTTTCCTGTTCAACATATTTAGGATTCTTGAATCATTCAATAAATCAAATGTTGTTTTCATTTCTTCTTTTTTTATTTTAGATCTTAATGAGATGAAAGAGCGCTTCAGGCGTCTGGTTAACAATTATTTAAAGAATACAGGACTGCTCTCGGAAAAGATGGCGCAAACCTTCTTGTCCTGGAAGCATAGCGGATTTAATATAGATAACTCGATCAGGATTATGGGGCATGACAATAGGGCAAGGGAATCACTCGCGCAGTATATCGCAATATGCCCGATCTCTCTAAAAAATCATTTATGAATCCTTTAAGGGAAAGGTGATTTTTAAGACGAAGTATAATGCGTATTTCAAGGAGTACCTGAAGGTTTATGATCCAGTTGAGTTTATCGGTCTTGCGGCACAGTACATTCCTATAAGGCGTATCAGGCTTATCAGGTATTTCGAGATTTATTCTTCAAAGAGCAGAGGCAAATGGCCGACGCTCTTCCGCACGTCCTGTGCGGCGTCGGCATTCGAACAGCCTGTTCAGCAGCACAATTGGGATCATGTAAAAAAACATATTAATCAAATCTCTGCTCGCGTACCTCAAACGTCTGCGGCTTTTTCAGGCAGGTGAGCGATGAGTTATGAGTGCGGCTAAAAATTGTGGGAAAATTCAACAATTAGATGCTGTCATTCTCGCGAATGCAGGAATCCACCTGCGTTATTATTTGAGATTCCTGCATTCGCAGGAATGACATAGAGGGTACTCTATTTCACATTTCCCATAGATTTTAGCCACGCTGATGTGTTATCAGTTGAATCCCCCCAATCTTACGGTGCAAATCCCCGATCTTACGGCACAAATCCCCGATCTTATGGTGCGAAATCCCAATCTTACGGTGTAAATCCCCAATCTTACGGTGTAAATCCCCGATCTTACGGTATAAATCCCCAATCTTAGGGTGTAAATCCCCGATCTTACGCCCGCAAAACCGCATCGGAATGTAAAATAAATACAAATGCAATCAGCTATGATAGTGTATCGCTTTCAGATTCCCCTTTTGCCTCACTCTTGCGCCTTGATCTGCGTAAATACTGACTCGCATACCCCTTGATTCTGGTTTCATCTCTCCAAAAGACAAACCGCCCAAATTCACGCACCTCGTCAACCGCCTCTTTTAAATGCGTATAGGCCTGATCCCTGATCTTTTTAGCCCCGCTGCTGTCAGCGCGCTCAGCGCTTGCGGCGCCCAGAAGATCAGACATCCCATCAGCCAATACAGCAGCCTTCTCCAGAAGAGCCATATCAAATTTAATAGCCTCTAATGCTTCCGGATGCTCTCTGCCAAGAACACTCAAATCATTTAAGTCCTGAATCATGTCAGCGTGCCCGGTGTCCTGCGCTATCTCGTCCACCCTTCCCAGTATGTCAGGCTGCTTTCTGTAGGCAAAGCGGAAGGTATGCAGAAGCTCATCTCTTAAATCATAGGCCAGAGGGGACTTCTCTGTCCACAGCCTTTCTGCCTCCTCGTGGCTGAACCTTGTTGTTATCCATCTGGATTGGGCCTCCCTGAGAGCGCCGCACCGCTTCTGCATATCTTCAACCAGTCCCCAGTCAAGCCCCCTGTCCGTTAATTCTTTTTTGTCCTCCTGACTCCAGTGAAAAAGGTTTTCAGCCTCCTGCAGGTATACATCAACAGGAATACCAGGCCTCCTGATCTCACTGTCCGGTATTGCCTGAATTGCCGCGAGTTTTTCATTATAATAATCCAAATTGCTCATGCTCTTGCTCCTTATTATAGTTTAAAACCCCTTCATAACAACATTTGGACTCGTGTTCACGTACATTTGCGCCTTTTTCAACGGTTCTCAATCTTAATTTAGTTTGAGTTTAAACTATATATATAATAATCCGATGTAACTATTCCCAAATTTTGTCATCAGTATACCCGCTTCTGTATTATTTAAGTCTTTCCGTGAATAATCCTATAGAATTCCTGTATAATTTCTCAAATTAGTTTAAAATTAGCTTGATATTTATGATTTTTAAAAGACCTCCGTTATTCCTATCAATTAATAATTAGCCCCAGTTCCCGCCAACCCTCACAAAAGAAGGCCAAATTTTCATAAATTAAGGTTTGCTAATTTCATAGGGTTGCATTTAGAAAAAAGGTTTACAGTGATTTATAAAAGTTACAAGAATATCTTGACGATTGGATAAAAGAATATATTGATGAAAGGCCACATACAGGCAAGTATTGTTACGGGAATAAGCCAATAAAAATATTTCTATATTCGAAGAAGATTGCTATAGAAAAGATGCTGGATAGCACACACCAGTTACCGCTTGACTTGTCCTTTCATCCGATAATACTTTTTCTAGGTTCATATGTTCTATATCAAACAAAGTCAGAAATTAAATTATAAATTTAGTTTTGCAACAAGTGTATTAAAACCTGCTCATTAAATAATATTGAATGAGCAGGTTTTAAACATGGAAATGTAGTTAATATAAAATAAATTAGTTACACCAATGAGTCACCTTATCCCACCAGTAATTACGGGCATTTAAGAAATAATTACACCAAACGCCTCCGCCAAGAGCCGCACAAAACAGCCACTGGTGCTCCATTGCATTATAAGCATCCATTGCACACCCACAATCATTAAAATTACAACAGTAATAATTGTACGGATCGCAGCATACACCATGTATATTACAACCGCTAGTACTAGTTCTATTATAAATACTCTCTTGTTCTGACATATTTGAGAAAATTTCATCAACATCAAATTTTGTAGCTTCCAGAATGCCGCTTATTTCATATTCAAGCGTTATTAAAACCGATTCTCCGCTTTTTGCGTATAATTCGCAATCTTTTATTTCTCCATTTTCAACAGATTGCAAATCTACTTTTTCCGATATAAATATCTCTCCGCTATCCATATAACTCACAAACGCTTCGTTTCTTTCGTTAACAATCGATAGAGCAACTTTTGCGCCATTTTCCAATTCTAGGTTTATACTTGTTATGTTATTCATACTAACTTTACTTGAATCTACAATTAAACTTTTCGCTGATGTTTTTACTACTTTTTGTTCGACCCTGTCGATCTGAACCATTGCGCTTACGTCCGTCTGCGCGCCTTCATCCGCCTTTGCATAATCTTCGTCTGGAATATACTCGTTGCAGGCAGTAAGCATTGTTAATATAAACAAAATTGGCAGTACTTTTTTCATTTTTTTCTCCTTAATTAAAATTAAACAATTTTTTACATAACCCGCATAATCCAAAATGAAAATATTAAGTAGGATTATAATTATTTATTATTCACCTCCTTTATAGTAAATTTTTGTAAACTAATTAACTAAAAAATGATACCGGTAATATATGGATTTTTCATGCTGGTGATACCCAAATATTTATCAGAAGAAACTATATTCTTTCTACTGCTTTTATTAGAAGCTGCGTTAAGAGTTCAGACCCCGTTAATAAAAGACATTCTAACAGGCAAAGTCTATAACCAATACTTTGTTGGCTTCTTTTCGTTTTCCGGTCATTCAATAACCAGCCATTCCTCATCTCGCATAGTATCTCTTAAATAATCATTATTGGCTGAGAAGACTCTAAGCCGCGCAAATCGAGAAGACAATTTACTATTAGTCCCTTCCAGCCAAGTAATCTTACGATATGATTTTATAGATAATTCCATTGCTATTATCTTTACAAGTTTGGGTTGATCACCTATCCCCCGCCTTAAAAGTATTGGTTTACGTCCTTTGCCTTGCCATTCATCTGGAAGTAACGGTTTATTATCTATTGTCCAGACTCATGTATTTGGTTTAATTCCAACTGCATAAGTCAATCCTTCTGATCTAATAGCATCTCGAAAATCAGTAATATCAAGATAACCTGCATCTGCTGATACTTTACTGATTGGAATATTTGATCGCTTTGCTCTTCTGATCTGCTCTAATGCAATGTTAGGTTTTGTCTGAAAATAAATATCCTCGGGAATACCTGCTTTTTTACACCGTTGTGAATCATCTGCCCATTCTTTTAGTATATATAATCTATAATCAATTAGTATGCTGCCTTTTTCAGTAGCTAATGAAAGACTTACTGCTACCTGACAATTCACTTGTTTGCCTAATTGACGACAGTATTGTCGACTTACACCAACTGAATGGATTCCTTTTTTAGGAATATAGCTATCATCAATAACCCAATAAAACTATTCCCAGTTGACAACCAGGGCATTACTCCCTGAAACACTAATGATAGTACCGATTGATCTGACCAATCTGACTTAGCTATAAAGTGATGTAATGATTGATGTTTTGCTTGTACATTATAGGGATCGCTATATGCTGCTAGCGGTTCTATACTTTTTTGTTCAATTGGTAACATTAAACCTTTACAATAATCGATCAATCCTGTTGCCCGATCTGCATGCCCTAATCCCTTGCATAAAAATTCAAGATATTGTTGAAATTCATCGTATTTTTCCTTATTCTGATCTTGCCTTATGATAGTTAATAGTCTTATTGGTAATTTCATGATTTTTTATGACAAAGTAGGATTAAAGGCTATCTCTATATTGTTTTATATAGTTGTTTTATTAATGCAGTTTTGAAGTCATTAGACAATTCCTTTGTCATGATAATCTGATTAATAATACTCCCGATTGTAGAAGCAATTTTATAGGGATCATCCCCCTTTGCATAAAAAAGATCCTCAAACATGGCCCATAATTTATAATAATCATAAAAGGATTTCCCCCTGGCAGTAATCTCATAATTTTCTTTATCAAGCTCTTCAACAATAGACTGAGCGATATGGGGAATGAAGCGATGAGTAATGTTATTATTAGATTCATATTCAAGGCATCTTTCAATTACCTCTTTCGGTTGTTCCATTAGTAATCCTCCCTCTTGTCTTTTTTGCATTTTTAGCCTCCTGCTTTTATAATTGTTAATTGAACATGCATATCTATAATTTGATGCATTGTTCTCATAGTTTGGAAATAATTACTTTGTATTTTTTACTAAAAAATATGTTTTGTTGGGTAATTAAAAAAATGTACTCTCTTTTTTTTCTCCTGAACTCTATAGAATATCAATTAATCATTTTATAACTATAGGATCAGCAATGTGGATATGACTTGTTGTTTAATCAGATTTTTCTATTTTTAAGTATTTTAAACATACAACATCTTTTTTTGTTGGTCAATCGATATGTTATAAACGCTACTTTTTACCTAATAATCGCTACCTAAATCTAAATGAACTTCATATAAGAGGAAATAGTGCTTGACTGTTTTTGTAATAGAGTGATTGACTTATAAGTTAACCTTGAGTTCATCCTTTTATGCCTTATAGCTAGTAAGATTATTACCCTTGATTAAGGGATGTGCTTATTATCATAATAGACAACTGTTGCTAAATTATAAAATGCATGATTATAAATTGTGATCAAATACTCTATTGGTAGAAGAGGAAGTCATTCAGTTTGAATCTAGGATTATATGAATTTTAAATAAAAAAGTATAATATAGATTTCAGAAAAATAAAAATGATAAATCTTCAAGGTTATAAATCCTCAGAGGAAATTGTTAAGAATACTAAAACAGCACTTTATCGAGGTTTCAGGAATTATGATAAAAAATCAGTTCTTATAAAAACACCTACAAGCGAATATCCAAGCATCAAGGATATCAATAGACTAATAAATGAGTTTATAATAACTGAAAACCTTAACATTGAAGGTGTAGTTCGGGCCATTGCTCTTGAGAATTATAACAATATTCATGCAATAATATTTGATGATTTTATTGGCATTCCACTTAGATGCTTGATCTATAGCAATAGAATAAACATTGATCTTTTTCTTCAAATTGCCATTAAGCTAACAGAAATCCTATCGGAGATTCATAATAATAATATAATCCACTGCGGAATAAACCCAGATAATATCCTCATCTCCCCAATCTCTGAAATAAATGAAATAGAAGATCTTCAGGTTAAAATTACCGGCTTTGGGAATGCGTATCACAGCTTACAAGAAGATCAACAGATTACTACCTCCCCTAGCCTCTATGACACTTTTTTAGAATATATATCTCCAGAACAGACCGGACGCATCAACAGGGTAATTGATTATAGGTCTGATTTGTACTCTCTTGGCATTACCCTCTATGAAATGCTCATGAATGATGTTCCCTTTAATTCCGATGACACCCTTCAACTCATTCACTGCCAAATCGCACAAAAGCCTATTGAGCCAAAAACGATTAACAAGAATATCCCTGAGGTGATCTCTGATATTACTATAAAATTGCTGTCGAAAAAACCTGAAGAGAGGTATCAGAGCGCCAAGGGCTTGAGGATGGATTTAAAAAAATGCCAAAGCCAATTTGAAAAAGCAGGGGTGATTAAACCATTTACTCTGGGTTTGAAGGATGTCAGCAAAAGACTACTGATTTCTGATAAAATCTTTGGTAGGGATAAAGAAATCGAACTCCTAATGCAGGCTTTTGATAGGGTATGCAATCCCCAATTATTCCTTCATAATAATGTAGAGCGGAAGGGCGCTGGTTTGTCGTTAGTTACAGGACAAGCAGGTATCGGCAAGACTGCGTTAATAAACAAGATGCATAAACCTGTAGTGTCGAAGAGTGGATATTTCATCTCCAGTAAACATGAGCAATTCACAAGAGATATCCCTTACAGCGCTATTATTCAGGCTTTTAGATTGTTAATAAAGCAAGTTTTGTCTGAAAGCAGCGAGGAGATGCAGTCGTTACGCGAAAAGATTTTGGAAAACCTAAACCCAAATGCTCAAATTTTAATAGATGTAATACCAGAATTAGAACTAATTATCGGCAAGCAACAAGCGGTTGCTGACGTTGGGCCAAGGGAGGCCCAAAACAGGTTTAATATATATTTTCGAAAATTTGTTGGAATATTTGCTATTAAAGAGCATCCCCTAGTCCTATTCATAGATGACCTTCAATGGGCAGACCCAGCCAGCCTTAACCTGATAAGGGTGCTTGTAACTGATAGGGAAATACAATATCTATTAATAATCGGTGCTTACAGAGAGGGTGAAGTATGCAAATCTCATCCCTTATCCTCTATGCTGGAAGAGATAGAAAAGGAAGGAATACACATTACTGACATCCAACTGATGCCATTGGATGTCATAGATGTTAATCACATGATTGCACATATGTTTAATTGTGAGAGGGAGAGGGCGTTACTCCTATCAGCTTCTGCCCATGAGAAGACAAATGGAAATCCCTTTTTTGTTATTCAATTCATAAAAACTCTCTATAATGAAAAGATGTTAATGTTCAATCATGCTTCAGGATGGTCATGGGATATAGAAAAGATCAATCAGATCCAGGTTACAGATAATGTTGTAGAATTTTTGACAAATAAGATTACAAAATTATCGGGAAACACACAGCGCATATTGAAGATATGCGCCTGCATTGGCAGCAGTTTTGAAATAGGCCTTCTGTCAACAGTAATTACCTTGACTGTTGAAAAGACACTTTCAGCGCTTTCAGAATCGGTTGATGAAGGACTAATTGGTCTCGCAGGAAATGTATATAGATTTAACCATGATCGGATTCAAGAAGCTGTCTATTCTATTATCCCTGATGAGGAGAGGATTCGTCTGCATTTTATGATAGGTAAGTTCCTGTTAGAGAAGGCAACCGGAGAAAAGGTAGAGGAGAATATTTATTATATTGTAAACAAGCTTAATCATGGAATTACCCAGATAGTGAATCAAGATGAGATGAATGATTTGGCAAAGTTAAATCTCATGGCTGGTGAAAAGGCAAAGGAATCTACAGCCTATAGTGCAGCAGTACATTATTTAAGGACCGGGATGGAGCTTCTGCCAGAGGATTGCTGGGATAGCAATTATTATCTGGCATATTCTATTCTAAAGGAGAGAGCGGAATGTGAGTATCTTTCAGGAAATTTTGATGAGGCTGAAAACATATTTAATATAATAATTCACAATGCCAGAACAGATGTTGATAAAGCAAATGTTTATAATATGATGATAGTATTATGTACTAACAAAGGCGAGATTCAGGAAGCAATCAAATTGGGTATAGAGGGACTTAAAATGTTCGGTGTGAAGATTCAGATTCAACCAACAAATTTTGCAATCTATAAAGAATTACTGAAGCTAAAGTTAAGGTTAAGGGGAAGAGAGATTGAAGACTTAATCAATCTCAAGGACTTGCATGATCCTGAGCAATTATCAATTGTTAATCTAATAGGTAATATCGGCACCCCAGCACATTATTCTAATCCAAAAATGTCAGCCTATCTGGGACTGAAGAGCATAAATGATATTTATTTGAAATATGGAAATACAGCCTTCTCCTCCTTTGCGTATATTTATCTAAGCGCTCTTATAGGATCATATCTTGGTGAATATGAATTGGGTAATAAATTCGGTAGGCTTGCATTGGATTTAAGCGAAAAGTACAATAACAAAAAAATCAAATGTAAAACGGATTTTTGTTTTGCATATTTTATTCAACACTGGATCGGGCATGCAAGAGAGGGTATCAAATATTTTGTTAGCGCTTATGAGCTTGGCATAGAGTCGGGGGATCTTATTTATGCGGGACACAGTATAAATATTATGACACTATATCGCTTTATTATGGGAGATAATCTGGATGATATTTTTCATGAATACACCAAATATGAAGATTTCTTAAGAAACACAAAAGATCCATTTATTATTTTTAGATATATTGACAACGTTCATATATATTTAAATTTGAAGGGTTTAGCGGCCGATAAAAACAGTTTTATCCATGGCGATTATAACAAGAATCAACAGCTAAACATCATAAGAGAAGGCAATAATGTTGTTGAAATTGTTCAGCAACTCATTAATCGGATAATAACCCTATTCCTCTTTGAAAAATATCTGGAATGCTATAAACTAAGTAAGGAATTGGATAAAATTCCAGAGGTTGGGACACTATTTGTTGCAGAGCATATCTTCTATTATTCCTTAACCATTTCACCTCTCCTCCTTGACGCTAGTTACACTGAAAAGAATAAATATTGGAGAATATTAAAGAAGAATCAAAGGAAGATGAAAAGATGGGCCAACATCTGTCCGGAGAATTTTCTTCACAAATATCTTTTACTATCTGGAGAGATTTCTCGTATAAGTAAAAGGAACGAAGAGGCAATGAGCTTATATGATGAGGCTATTGCATCAGCACATGATAATGGATACACTCAAAATGAAGCCATTGCATGTGAGGTGGCCGCAAAATTTTATTTATCAATCGGAAGAGAGAAAATAGCGAGAACATATATGCAGGAAGCTTATAATCTATACAAAAAATGGGGAGCTACCGCAAAGACAGAACAGCTTGAAGAGGTATATTCATCGCTTCTATATAAGCATGGCGGTATAATCCCGACATGGGAGGATAGAGGAGAATCGACTGACATCAATGATTCAACAATACTGGATTTTAACACAATGCTTGATGTTATTCAAGCTATATCAAGAGAGATACATCTTGACAAACTCCTCAAGATAATAATGAAGGCAGCTCTTCAGAATTCAGGGGCGCGTAAGGTCTTTCTCATAAAGGAGAGGGATAACGCATTATTCATTTTAGCGGAAGGTAGAATTATTAGCAAAGGGATGCATCATGATATATATACAAGCATTTCGAATTCTATTCCAATTGAATCTAGCGAAGAGCTTTCATCATCAATTGTAAATTATGTTGCACGAACCGGATATGATGTGGCTCTAAATAACGCAAGCAATGAAGGTATATTTATTGATGATCCATATATTATAAAAAATAGCGCAAAATCAATCCTCTGTACACCTATAAAACACTACGGCAGAATCATAACAATTGTCTATCTCGAAAATGATTTAGCAACTGACATCTTCACAACCGAGAGAATCGATGTCCTCAAACTCCTGCTAACACAGGCTGCAATATCCATTGAGAATGCGCAGCTTTACAGAGAACAGGAGATAGCTCTTGAAAAACTGCATAGGCTCGACAAGCTGAAGGACAAGTTAATAAGACAATATGAGGAATCAAAATATAGAATTTTACAGGAGAGGATGAATCCCCATTTTCTCTTTAATGCCATTCACACTATCCATGCCCTAATTCATAAGGATGTGGAAGTGGCGGATAGGGCGATGATTGTGCTGGCAGAGATATATCATTTTTTAATGGATAAATCCTTTAACTCACTTATTACTTTTGAAGAGGAATGGCAGTTTGTTATACATTATCTGGAGTTTGAGAAGCTTCGTTTTTCAGATACCCTCTCATTTGAAACATCTAAAGCCGGAAATTTTAGTGATGTTTTCATCCCTCCACTTATTCTTCAGCCTATAGTAGGGAATTCAATCAAACATGGATTACGACAGAAGATAGGACCTGGTTTTGTGAAGGTATACGCTACGAGATATAATGATATTGTAAGCGTTGAGATATTGGATAATGGCACAGGATTAAAGACTGATGACATCTACTCCCGAAGCTTAGGCAATATCAAGGCTCGTTTGAAATATCATTTTGAGGAATCGGATTTAAGGTTGCGGAACAATCAGGATGGTGGAGTAATTGCGTCAATCTATTTCCGACCTTGTACAGGCATCAGAGGATGAAAGAGGTTAATAACATTTCTGTTGTGCTTGCTGAAGATGAGCAGCCTGCTAGAGAATTGTTAATCAAATATATTCTTGATAGGCCGGAACTCACTTTAGAGGATATAGCCCGTAATGGTGAAGAGGCTTTGGAACTACTCTCTTCAAAGTGGTATGATTTATTATTTCTGGACATAAATCTACCAATTTTATCCGGTATTGAGGTTATAGAGAGACTCGATTATTCCCCCTATGTGATCTTTACAACGGCATATGATAAATATGCTATCAAGGCCTTTGATATTGGAGCCATTGACTATTTACTTAAACCCTTTGATAAGAAGAGATTTAATCAGGCTGTTGACAAAGCAATATCTATTATTAAAGACAAAAAAACCTTCAACCTCCCTCATAAGTTGGGTTTATATTTTAAAGAGAATGAGAATCATTATATATTGCCATTTGATGAAATTATATACCTCTCCTCCCATGCGTCTCATACGATTGTTAATACTGAGGAGAGATCTTTTGAAACTGCACAGCTATTAAAGGAGATTGGGAAAAAGCTTCCAGAGAATTTGTTTGTTCGTATTCATAAACAATATATTGTAAACCTACAATTTGTTTCTCATATTCAGTATGTTATAGGGGGACAGTATATGGTGTATCTTAAGGATGAAAACGAAACGACCCTGCCAGTTGGACGAAAATTTGCCACTACTTTTAAGGAAAAATTGAAAATTTGAAGAACTCACTAGTAAAATCCACTAGCATCGTTGCCCTCTCGACACTATTTAGTCGAATTACAGGTTTTATCAGAGATATGATAATCGCTGATTGTTTTGGCGCATCCGGCAAGCTGGATGGCTTCTTCATAGCCTTTAGAATACCCAATCTATTAAGAAGGCTTGTGGCAGAGGGAGCGCTTACAATATCCTTCATACCAATTTATACTGAGTATTTAACAAAGAGGGACCATAAAGAGGCCCTGGAACTGGCTCAGAAGACCTTAAGTATACTTATACTGATATTGATAGTATTTACTGTTATAGGGGAGATATTCTCTCCGGCTATTGTAAAGCTCTTCGCTTATGGCTTCACTGACTCAGCTAGGATTGGTTTAACAGTGTTTTTAAACAGGATATTATTCCCATATATCTTCCTCGTTGGACTTGTGGCATTTTCAATGGGTGTATTAAATTCTCACGGACGCTTCTTCTCGCCAGCGTTTGCGCCTGTGCTTCTAAACGTTGGATTTATAATTGGTGCTATCTACTTTAGCAGATTCTTCAACGAACCCCTTTATGGACTAGCCATAGGGGTGCTCTTTGGAGGGTTGCTGCAGGTGCTTTTACAGATTCCTTATTTGATAAATACAGGGTTTAGGATAAAATTTTCAGTAGATTTGAAACATCCTGGCATAAGAAGGATATTCAGAATGATCACACCAGCGCTCTTTGGGATTGCGGTATATCAGATAAATATCCTGATGAGTACAATACTAGCTTCAATGCTCGCGCCTGGAAGCATATCCTATCTCTATTACTCTGACAGATTGACGGAGATCGTTTTAGGCGTCTTTATCTTTTCAATTAGCAATGTTATTTTGCCGGAGATGTCAAACTTTTCTGCTAACAATGACCTTGAGAGGCTTAAGAGTCTATACATAATCGCTGTGAAGGCCTCCCTTTTTCTTGCAATACCAGCCAGCATCGCGATGATGACAGTTGGCACCCCAATCATATCCACACTTTTTATGAGGGGTGAGTTTACGCCACTCCATGTGAGTTTGACATATAAAGCCCTCCTTTACGCCAGCATAGGCGTCACATCAATATCCATCTTAAGGATAACTACTCCAGCATTTTACTCACTAAAGGACACAAAAACGCCTGTAATTACATCTGCAATCGCATTTATTCTGAATATTGTCCTAGGATATCTGCTTATGCAAACAAGCCTCAAGCATGCTGGACTCTCCCTTGCCAACTCCATTTCTGTTACAGTTCAAACAATAATTCTTGTAGGATGGCTGCAGAGAAGGATAGGCATTCTTTCTATTGAATCGTTAATACTTCCTGTAATCAAGTATATTGCCTCGGGATTAGTGATGGCATATATAATCTGGAACATTTCAGGTTTTGTTGACTGGTTTAACGATCCTTTTGCTAAGAGATTACTATTCTTGCTCTTAATAGTAATTGTTGGTGGAACAACATATCTCCTAATCTGTATTGTTGCTGGAGTAAAGGAGATTTCATTAGTAAGGGATAAGCTTTATAAAATATCAAAGGCTACTTTCTCCAAAAGGCGGGAGTAAAAATAATTAGAATGGTATAGACCTCCAGCCTTCCTACTAACATGGCGAAGCATAGGACACCCTTTACATAATCTGGGAAAAAGGCATAATTTTCCGTTGGCCCTATTTTCCCAAAGCCTGGCCCAATATTACCAACAGTAGCAAGAGCGGTGGCAAGTGAGGTTAGAACATCCTGCTTGGATGAAGCAACTACTAATGCTACGAGGAGCAGCAAAAATATGTAGAGGAAGAAGAAGCTGGATATTGCGTGTACAATATCCTTTTTTATTGTATTCCCACTTATCTTGAGTATAAAGATTCCTCTGGGATGGAGGAGGTATTTCATTTCTAATAATCCCTGCTTAAAGAGTGTGATAATTCTGATAACCTTTATCCCACCCCCTGTTGAGCCTGAGCAACCTCCTATAAACATTAGAATAAATAGGATCGCTTGTGTCATAAATGGCCACTTCTCATAATCCGCTGTAGCATAACCGGTGGTAGTTAGGATGCTAGCAACTTGAAAGCTGGCATATCTTAGACTTTGACCAATAGAGTTGCAGAAATTTCCATATAAATCGTAGGTAATAAAGATACTCGAACACACAAATATGAGTATATAGGCCTTGAATTCTGTATTTTTTAAAAGAAATCCAATTCTTCCTGTTATCATATGATAGTGAAGGATAAAATTGATGCCAGCCATAATCATAAAAAAAGTAATAATGGCATCGATATAGGTTGAATTGTAATGACCTACGCTGCTATTCTTTGGTGAAAAGCCTCCGGTAGCTAGGGTTCCGAAGGTATGTGTCATAGCATCAAAAAGATCGAGCCCCCCTATCATTAAGAGAATGATTTCAGCGATTGTAAATCCTAAATAGATGTACCAGAGTATCTTGGCTGTTTCAGCTATTCGCGGGGTAATTTTATCAATGGTTGGGCCAGGCGCCTCTGCTTTTATAAGCTGCAACCCACCTATTCCCAATAGGGGCAAAATGGCTACAGCTAATACAACGATTCCCATACCCCCTAACCAGTGTGTTAATGAACGCCATAGGAGTATAGATTTTGGCAAACTCTCGATATTTGTTAATATTGATGCCCCAGTAGTTGTAAATCCTGAGATGGTCTCAAAGGCTGCATCAGCAAAGTTAGGGATATTGCCTGAGATATAGAATGGGATAGCGCCAAAGAGTGATGCGCATATCCAGCTTAATGCCACAAGAAGAAAGCCATCCTTTATCGAGAGCATCTCCCTCCTCTCATTCCTGGACAATGCCAGGGCGACTAATGAGATTATGAAAATTACTCCCATTGTAGATAAAAAGCACTTAGCTTCATGTATTTCATTATAGTATAATGCTATGAAAGTAGGGATTAGCATAAAAAGGGAGATGATAATTAGCAGTAATGCTATTACTCTTAATATTGATTTTAAATTCATTGATGACTTGTAAAAATATCCTCAACCTTAGAGATTGACTCTTGAGGTGTAATAATTATGATATCATCCCCATTCTGAATGACAAAGTCTCCACCAGGAATATAGTTATCCCTTCCCCTTGAAACTGATACAATTAGCGTGTTTTCTGGTATTTTTAATTCCTTAATGGCTTTCCCATTTTCAAAGCTTGAGTTCTCAAGTGAAAACTCAATAACCTCCGCTTTGCCGCCAAAGATGCTATGTATAGTCTTAATGTTGCCTTTTCTGATTACCTTTAAAATTGTATCTACTGAACTGTTCTTAGGGCTAATAGTGGCATCAATTCCAAGATTAGAGGCTATTGTAAGGTAGTTTGTTTTGGTGACAATCGGTATGGCTCTCTTGATCCCCAATGTTTTAGCATATATTGCAGCCAGAATATTAAGTTCCTGATTGTTTGTTGTAGTAATGATCAGATCATATGAGTGTAGCTGTTCATCTTCAAAGATATCCTCATCGGAAATGTCGCCATTAATGACTAAGGCTTCCGGAAAGTCCTCTGCAAGCTCAATACAGTTCCGGGTATTTGAATCAATGATCTTAACATTTCTCTTCTGTTTGATTAAATATGCGGCCACATATTTGCCGATTCTCCCTCCCCCCACAATGATCACATTCTTTATCTCAGTCTTAGATCTGCCAACCTTGGCGAACACTTCCTCCAATTTTTTTTTTGTCGCGAAGAGATAGACATTATCGTTTTCTCTTATAATGGTTTTTCCAGAGGGGATAATGATATTCTCTTGTCGTGAGATGCAACCAATTAAAAAATCCTCCTTTAAGCTCTTTTTAATATCCTTGAGTGCCCTATTCTTCAGTTGAGAATGCTCATCAATAAAAATATTTCTCATCTGAATGTCAGTTTTTTCAAAGAGCATGATGTCGCTTGACGCGCCATATTCCACTGTATTGGCAATCACCTTTGCCGCTTCAACCTCAGGATTAACAATGCAGTCAATCCCAAGAAAGGATTTCTCAAATATTTTTGCCCTGGAATAATCCAGATTTCGAACTCTCGCGATCTTATAGGGACGCTCAAATTCGGAGGAGACTAAACCACAGGCAATCATATTGACTTCATCTGAATTAGTGACGCTGATAAAGTAATCCGCTTTGCTTATCCCAGCCTCCTTTAAAATCTCTATGTTGTTCCCTTCCGCCTGTAAGACAATACAATCTAGATGATTTGAGGCATACTTGACTCTTTCAGAGTCCTGCTCAATGATGACAACATCCTTGTTCTCAGCTATTAGTTGCTCAGCTATTTGAAAACCTACCTCGCCGGCGCCAACAATTACTATTTTCATTATTAAAACTGATTAAAATAACCTTTTCTTCAATAATGGCTTACTCATAGAATTGCCTTGAAGATGATCCTACTCTTTCTCCATCCAGTTTTGCGAATTCTTGTAACAATTCCTTCTGTCTTGGCGTTAATTTCTTGGGCACAATCAGATTAACTTTTATTAATTGATCTCCCTTGCCATATGATCCAAGATAGGGGATGCCATTACCCTTTAGTCTGAAGATTTGGCCATTTTCTGTTCCAGGTGGAATCTTCATCTTCGCCTTCTTTCCGGAAATGGTTGGGACCTGGATTTCACCACCAAGGCAAGCCATAGGAAAGGATATATCTGCAATGTTGACAATGTCATTCCCATGTCGTTCAAAGACGTTATGCTTTTGTATATGCATAAATACATACAAATCCCCGCTTGGACCACCATGAGGCCCCTGTTCCCCCTCGCCACTAATTTTTAATCTGGAACCGGATTCCACCCCTGGGGGTATTTTAACTGATATATTTCTTCGCTTTGGCACCAGTCCTCTACCACTACAGGTCTTACAAGGGCTAGTGATTATTTTACCATCGCCTCTACATTTATAACAGGTTTGGCTAATTGAAAAGAAGCCCTGAGTTTGTCTAATATTACCCGTACCATTACATACTGGACAAACTGAAGGTTTAGTGCCTGAGGCAGATCCTGTCCCATCACATGAAGGACAAGTCTCATCCCTAGGCACCTCTATCTTGACCTCTTTACCAAATGCCGCATCTTCAAGCGTAATTACAAGATCATATTGAATATCCGCTCCCCTTCTTACCCTCCTGGATTTGGTCTTGGCTCCCATACCGGATCCAAAAAAGCTTTCAAAAATATCGCCTAGATCTAGATCGCCAAAGATATCTGAAAAATCGGTATAGGCACCTCTGCCAAAACCCTCAAATCCGCTTACCCCATCATGTCCGTATCTATCATACGCTGCCCTTTTTTTGGGATCCCTCAGAATTTCATAAGCCTCAGTCGCTTCCTTAAACTTGTCTTCAGCCTCAGGATTTCCCTTATTCTTATCCGGATGATACTTTAATGCAAGCTTTCTATATGCCTGTTTGATCTCATCATCAGCGGCATTCTTCTTTATACCTAAGACATCATAATAATCTCTTTTTGAAGCCAATTCCACCTCTCTTTACTATAATCAATTTCAAATGGTAACATCTTAACCCGTATGAAAAAGATATAGAAATATATCATCATTTCCCTATATGAATGGATGATAGTAACATCCCTACAATCATTTTTTATAATTAATATCAATTGTCACATACACAGCTATGGAGTAATGGGCCTAACGATCTTTCTCGTCATCATCAACGACTTCATAGTCAGCATCATATACCTTTTCATCACCACTTTCACCCTCCATTTCTGGTTCACTTTGGACATCGCTATTTGAGTCTCTATTCTCCTCTTGTGGAGGTTGTTGCGAAGCCGTTTCCTTATACATTCTCTCAGCAAATTTATGTGAAGCCTGCTCAAGATTATTTTTAGCATCCTTAATAGCATTAATATCATCAGATTCCATCGCCTTTTTAAGATGAGCTATTTGAGATTCAATTTGCTGCTTCTCGCTTGGATCAACCTTATCCTCATTCTCCTTTATCATCTTCTCTAGTGAATATATAAAGGCATCAGCTTCATTTCTTGCTATTACGAGTTCCTTGATCTTCTTATCCTCTTCCGAATGCATCTCCGCGTCTTTTACCATATTATTGATCTCCTCTTCCGATAATCCACTGGAAGACTCAATCTTTATCTTCTGTTCCTTCCCTGTTCCAAGATCCTTAGCTGAAACGTGCACAATACCATTTGCATCAATATCAAAAGCGACCTCAATCTGAGGGACTCCCCTTGGTGCGGGAGGAATTCCGACAAGGTCAAATCTACCAAGCGTTCTATTCTGGGTGGCCATCTCTCTCTCCCCCTGCAGCACGTGCACTGAAACTGCCGGCTGATTATCAGCTGCTGTGGAAAATATTTGACTCTTCCTAGTCGGAATCGTTGTATTCCTGTCAATCAATTTTGTCATAACACCCCCTAAGGTCTCTATTCCCAAAGAGAGAGGAGTTACATCAAGAAGGAGCACATCATGTACATCTCCTGCAAGCACCCCACCCTGAATAGCAGCGCCAATAGCTACCACCTCATCGGGATTCACACCCCTATTTGGATCCTTTCCAAATATATTCTTCACAAGCTCCTGTACAGCAGGAATCCTAGTTGATCCTCCTACGAGTATAATCTCATCTATTTCAGTAGGGGTCAACCCTGCATCCTCCAACGCTCTGATGCATGGCTCCCTTGTAGATGATATCTGATCTTCAACTAGTTGCTCAAATTTTGCCCTTGTCAATGTTATCACCATATGCTTTGGTCCGCTCTGATCTGCTGTTAGGAAGGGTATATTGATCTCCGTCTGCAGCTTGCCAGATAATTCAATCTTTGCCTTTTCAGCGGCCTCTTTCAATCTCTGCAATGCCATTTTATCATTTGAAATATCAATTCCTGATTGTTTTTTAAACTCATCAATCAACCAAAGCATTATCCGCTGATCAAAATCATCACCACCAAGATGGGTATTACCGTTAGTTGATTTTACCTCAAAAACACCATCCCCTAATTCAAGAATTGAAATATCAAAGGTTCCCCCTCCAAGATCATAAACAGCTATCTTTTCGTTTTTACCCTTTTTGTCCAATCCATAGGCTAAGGATGCCGCTGTAGGTTCATTTATAATTCGTTCAACCTGAAGCCCCGCAATCTTACCTGCATCCTTTGTTGCCTGTCTTTGAGCATCATTAAAATATGCGGGTACAGTAATAACAGCCTTTTCAACCTTTTCGCCAAGGTAGTCCTCGGCAGTCTGCTTCATCTTTTGTAGTATTCTCGCGGATATTTCCTGCGGTGTAAGCTCACCCTCCCCTGTTTTAACCTTTATACCACCCTTCCCATCATCTATTATCTTATATGAGACCATCTTCATCTCTTCCATGACTTCTGAATAGCTTCTTCCCATAAATCTTTTAATAGACCGTATAGTATTTTCTGGATTTGTAATTATCTGATTTTTGGCAACCTGCCCAACTAATCTCTCTCCCTTTTCTGTAAAAGCTATAATGGATGGAGTGGTTCTCTGCCCTTCAGAGTTCTGAATAACAATATAATCTCCCCCCATCATAACCGAAACACATGAGTTGGTTGTGCCAAGATCGATTCCAATTATTTTACTCATCTCTTCTCTCCTTCTTATACATTTATTATAAATAGTTCTCTAAAATAGTATGATAAAAAACATATACATATTAGCTATTAAGTTACTAACTCATCTTAATAATTATTATCTAAGTCATTTAATTACATCTATTCCATTTTCTTTGATTTTGTTACCTTTACTTTTGAACATCTTAAAACCTGATCATTAAGACGGAATCCCTTTTGATATACCTTTGTTATTGTGTCCTTTTTGACATCTTCACTCATATCAATCTCTACTGCTTCGTTGAGACTTGGATCAAACTCTTGATTAATAGAATCAATTTCGATAATTCCATATTTTTTTAATGAATCTTCAATTCTATTTGATATCATAAGCACTCCCTCAACAAAGGATCTATGAACCTGCTCAAGTGAGTCCTGATCAGAAAAATTTGATGCTGCGTCAATGGCTCGTAGAAGATCATCATTGATATTTAAAATGTCGAGAGCGATGTCCTTAATTACTACCTGCTTATATTCCTCCTGCTCTTTAATCCTTCTCTTTTTGTAATTCTCAAAGTCTGCCTGTCTTCTTTTTAATAGATCCATCAATGATTGTATTTCTTCATCCTTCTTTTGTAAATCATTGTTTATGGTCTCTGTTCCCTCAATCTCAATTTGTTTTTCTGTGATTGGTATGTCCTTGTCCTCATTGATTATATCCCCTTGACTCTTAGTCTCCCCTGAGCAAGGATCTTCTATCTCATCATTTAAGATATCCCCCTTTGATTCATTTTTATTTTTAGATTCTTCATTATAATCGTATTCTCTTGGCTTATCTTTTACCATAACTTCTCCTTCAGCACTACAAGTTTTTAGGAATTGACTTACTTCCATATATTTTGCTTCCCTCTGCTAATTGAATTTTATTCATATTAAAATAATAGATATTACCCCAACTCATCTTGGATTGAGAGAGGAATTGTATTTTAATCAATTGTTAAAACTACAAAATCTTATCAAGTATGGAATGAATAGCGGTGTAAAACTCACTTTAGCCATAGTTTAATAGCGTAAATACATCTCATTTCTCTTTGGTTGAACCGATTCTTTTCAATCACCTCTTGAGCATATTATAGACCCTACAACCGAAGATTATCTAGATATATTGGTTAAAAAGGCGGACACCCTGTTCTCGGCATAACCCACTAAAGGGACTACCTTCTCATAATCCATTCTTGTTGGTCCAATTACCCCAACTACACCTGCATTCTTATTTCCAATCTTATATGCAGAAGTTACTATGCTACATCCTGATATATCATCCCCAGCAATCTCATCACCAATGAGTGTGGTTACACCATCCATATAGAGACTTCTCTCCATAATCTCTCTTAAAATCTTTTTCTCTTCAATGAGATGAAGAAGACTTTTCAGTCGTTCATTTTCAACCATTTCAGGGATGTGTAATAAATTTTCGATCCCATCTATAAGGAGTTCTGGTGCATCACTCTTGGATAATGCTAATTCAGCAATATCCAAGGCAACCTCCTCATTTGTAGTGATCATACTATTGCTTCTTAGTTTTTGAAAAATTTCTTCTTTAATTTCGAACATGGAGTAACCACACAACTCCCCTGTCAAGTATTTAGAGTTATTATAGAGCTCATCTTGCGTAACCTTAGCCGAAATAGTGACCCTTTTATTATATACCATTCCGGTTCTCGTTACTAACACAAATAATACTTCATTATTATCAAGTGATATAAGTTCAATATGCTTCACGATTGTATAATCTAGATTGGGAGTAAGCACAACTCCAGCATACTTTGACGCCAGTGAAAGCATTTTTGTAACAGCCAAAAAAAGCTTATCTAAATGTAATTCTCTTCTTATTAGTTCTTCTCTAAATATTTCTTTTACTTGTGTCTTGTTGTCTTCTATTTGAACATAGGAATCTAACAATTGATCTACATAATATCTATAACCCTTATCCGTTGGAACCCTACCAGCTGATGTGTGAGGTCTAATCAAAAATCCCATTGCCTCAAGGTCATACATTATATTTCTCATGGTAGCAGGTGAAATTGAGAATGAATACTTCTGAACAAAAGACCTCGAGCCAACCGGTGTGCCTGTTGATATATACTCATAGATAATTGTCCTCAGAATGGCAGATTCTCTCTCGTTTAAGATGTTCTCTGGTATTGAAGATTTTTCCATCATATACCCTCGCTCAGATTAGCACTCGGCTACGGTGAGTGCTAATAGCTTACTGAAAAAAAAAGATATAGTCAAGTCAAAAAAAAGTTATTGTCAACTTTTATAATATAAAAATCACTTTTTTTTCTTTTTTTCCTTTTTCTTCTCTTCAGCCTCCATTCTTGCCTTTAAGGCATCAATAGTATTCTTTAATTTTGCAGCCTCATCTGATTCGCCAAATAGTACATTAATCCTCCGCAAAAAGACAAGAAGATCAATTGACTTAATTATATCACCCGGAACTTGTGATGATAACTCATATCGATTTCTATAATGCTTAGCGGCTTCATTTAGACTATGCTTACAAAGCTTTAACAAATCCTGTCTCTCTCTATAATACTCTGTTCTTGGGTCTCTATATTTTTGTAAATCTGAAAAATTTACAATATTCTTGGTGATTA
This sequence comes from Spirochaetota bacterium, assembly GCA_034190085.1. Classification (NCBI taxonomy): domain Bacteria; kingdom Pseudomonadati; phylum Spirochaetota; species Spirochaetota bacterium. The sequence goes on along the minus strand of JAXHTS010000068.1, from coordinate 82,234 downwards.
CTGCAACCCTTCCCTGTATATCTACAAAGGACCATTTCCACTTTGAACTTTCCCCAAATCTTTCAATCAGCGTATTTACATAATTATGAATACTCTGTATAATATTAAGTACTTGTTTAGGATTAACCCTATCAATTTTTTTTATATATTCTTCGTTCTCCTTTAGTGGATGGTCTATTGAGCTTCCTACTATCTCTTCCATAAGTTGAAGAACCTTATAGATCTCCTTTCTTGCATTATTCAGGAAGCCTTCATTCTTAATATGAAGCATTTCAATAGAAACATCACTTATATTTATATAGAGCATAATTATTTTTATTGTCTCTAACACAATTTCAAGATTGTAATAAGAAGAAATTGATGACATCTTTCTCTTCCTGTTGCCCAAATCTTTAATCTTCCTGTTTGACTCATCAATTTCTGATTTAAACTCTTTGATATAGTCATTATATGCAGCTTTTTCAGCTCTGGTTATTGTCATATAAAGATCCTGCTATAAATAATCATTTGCATCTTTATTATGATTCTTATTAAAAACATTGATCATTTTATACTTTTAGATATTTTAAATTTCAAGCAAAACTATTGCGATCTCTTAAAATTATTGACATTTTTCCTTGACTATTACTATTAGGTCAATATCTTTGATAAGATCAAAGATAGATTATTTTATCATAATACTATATAATATTAACTATTGCAATAATTGTATCTTGTAAAGAAGCCAGTTATATATTATTGAAAAACAATTCTTCGATTCAGGTGAATTCTTTAACTGCATCGGAATTCCATTCCTTTTGTTCTAAATGTCAAGCCTTATCGCTTAACAAGGAAAAATTTGAGGATTCAGATGTGGATACAAGGTGAAGAGGTATTAGAATACCTAAGCAATACACCCTATACACTAAAAAATCCTGTGCTGAAGACATATAACTAATCCAATACTCTTAAGATATCAATAATTGCCTATAGAGGAATAATGGAAACAAATTCAGAAATAATTAAACCAAATGGGAAAATGGGTATTCTAATTCCAGGACTTGGCGCTGTTAGCTCAACCTTTATCGCGGGAGTAACACTGATATTGAAGGGTTTTAATACTCCCATAGGTTCATTATCCCAAATGGGAAAAATTAGAGTAAGCAAAGGCGAAAATGCAAAATATGTAAACATAAACGAATTTGTACCCCTTGCTGATTTAAGCGATCTTGAGTTTGGCGGATGGGATATCTTTGAGGATAATTGTTATCAGGTTGCATCAAAGGCGAAGGTGCTCCAACAATCACAAATTGATCTTGTAAAGGAAGAGTTATCCTGCATAAAGCCCTGGAAGGCTGTATTTAATAAAAACTATGTAAAAAAGTTGGATGGTGATTGGATTAAGGATGCTCCTTCTTATTGGGATCTCGCCCAGATGGTAAAAAATGACATAATAGAGTTTAAAGAAGAAAAAAATATAAGCCGGGCTGTAATGATATGGTGCGGAAGCACTGAAATATTTCAAGGAATTGTGCCTGGTGTGCATGATACATTGGAGAACTTTGAGAAGGGGTTAAAGGAAAGCGATGAGAATATTGCCCCAAGCATGATCTACGCCTATGCTGCCCTTGATTTAGGAATACCCTTTGCTAATGGCGCGCCAAATCTATGTATTGACATACCTGCCCTCAGGGAACTGGCAGACAGGAACAGGGTTCCCATAAGCGGAAAGGACTTTAAAACAGGCCAAACCCTAATAAAAACCATCATTGCGCCTGGATTAAAGGCTAGAATGATCGGCCTCAATGGCTGGTATTCCACTAACATACTTGGGAATCGGGATGGCGAAGTGCTTGATGATCCTGAATCCTTCAAGACAAAGGAGGTCAGCAAACTCTCTGTATTAGATCAAATATTTCAACCTGAACTATATCCTGATCTATACGATGATTATTATCATCTTGTAAGAATAAACTATTACCCCCCGCGCGGCGATAATAAAGAGGGCTGGGACAACATCGATATCTTTGGATGGCTTGGCTATCAGATGCAGATTAAAATTGATTTTCTTTGCAGAGACTCAATTCTTGCTGCCCCAATTGTCCTTGACCTAGCCCTATTCCTTGATCTTGCACAGAGGGCATCAATGTATGGCATTCAGGATTGGTTATCCTTTTATTGGAAGAGCCCAATCTATGAGACCGGCCAACAACCCATACATGATCTCTTTGTTCAATTGATGAAACTTAAAAATACTCTTCGTTGGTTGATGAATATCCCGCCAGTTACTTATCTGGGTTCTGAATCATACGATTGATTGACAGTTTACTATATCAACAGGAAAAGCAAAGGATTTCAACTCGAGGATCGGCCATTAAGGTTATTAATCAATCTCCACAATATTATTATTTTCCACTCTATATTGAGATGTCTTTAGAATATTGAACATATAAAACTGGCTATAATCTGTTTCCGATAATGCAAGGATAATCTTATCAATCCTCATGGAGTTCTCTGTTCCCACTTTAATCCTCACATCCATCACTCTAGGATTGTTGGCTGAGTCCTCGCCTTCTAGCGTTGATCTGAGGAAATTGGGATCTTCCTCTGATCCTGTATAATGATTGGATTGATTAATTTCTGTTGTATAATCTATGATTGCATCATGAAATTTTATTCTTCTTGAGCCCTTTGCGCCATCCTTTATAAAATCAATCTTTGAATTGATATTTTCTTTGCATTTTTCAAAGAATTCATCCTTTACTATATCAATAGAAAACCCCATGGCTGAGGTCACAGCCATTATTGATTCTTTCTTATTGAGAAATCTCATGTCAACAACACCTATCCCCTTTGGCAATCTATAATTAAGTGCTATAATCGCTTCAGTTATCCTGAAGCCGCCGTATAGATCAACATCGCATAACTCGCATATACTCTCAATCCCTACTGGCAAGGGATATCCCATGGAGATCCTTTCCCTTTTATTATGGCCTTGAGTAAAGGCAACAGGGGCATCAATCATTCTTAAGGCCCTCTTTATTATCTCAATAAAGTCAATATGTGGGATATACTTGGCTAAACCCCTTTTTGATAATTTTATTCTGATTCTCTGCTTTACATCATATTTTAGTTTAAACACATCCAAAGACTTCCTGAACACATTGGGATTAAACTCGGTATCATATAACCTATCTATTATATTATCCTTTGGCCGACATGAGATCTTTTCCTTATTAAATTTTATTAGTTTTTCATAACCAGTCTTTATGAAACACCAGGGGAGCATTTCACCCTCATCCCTGGGTGAGAGGTGTTTATCCCAATCTGGAATAAGATCATTAAGATTTTTTTCCCATACATCGAAATGAAAATGCTCCCTCCATGAATCAAACCGGCAGCCATCCTTATAAGATGCGCTAATTACCCTGCCTAAAAATATATCCCCCCTAGATAATACACCTTCCAGGATAGATGCCCTAACATCATGATTCTTGATCTCAATTGCTTTAGGCAGGGATCGCTTAATCTTTCTGATTATACCCTCATTATAATCAACATCCATTTGGCCTTCCCATTGAAAGGGTGTGTGTGGTTTTGGCACGAATGGCGATATCGTCACATTGATCCTCTTGTTTCTTCCAGCTATCTTGTATATTCTCTTTAAAAGTTCAATTATTGAGCATGCTTCATCATGCTCATTGCAACCCGGAAGACCAATCATAAAATATAACTTTAAAACCCTCCAACCTCGATCAAAAACATGCCTTACAATTGATAGGAGATCCTCAATTTCTAACCTCTTGTTTGACATCCTCCTTATCTCATCTGATGCAGATTCAACAGCAAAGGTGAGAGAGGTTTTTCTTATATTCGACATCTGTTCAATTATTGGGAGGGTCCTTTTATCAACCCGCATCGATGGAAGCGAAACTGATATCCCCCTTTCAGTCAAAGGGGGCAAAATATAATTGAGTAGTATTTCAAAAAATCTGTAATCGCTAATTGATAGAGACGACAGTGTCAAATCGCTGTAACCTGTATTTTCAATTATTTGAAAGATACGATCGCGCAATATCTCTGGTTTAATATTTCTATAGGGGAGGTCATAATACCCGGCATGGCAGAACTTGCATAGATTTTTACATCCCCTGGTAGCCTCAATTACACTTCGTTCCTGAGTAATCCTAATATTCGGCAAGATAGGCCTAATAGGATCCTTGAGTTCACCTCGATAAATCCTCTTATTGACAATCTTCCCTTCAATTCTGGATAATCCTCCATTATAAACAAATCGATATTTAGAGGGTATATATACACCCCCTATCTGATCCAAGAGATCGATAATCTGAGTTCTATTCAAGGACTCGCGCTTTGAAATCCTTATTGCTTCTATTATCTCGATTATTCCCTCCTCTCCATCGCCAATAAAAAAGGCATCAATGAATTCATTCATTGGGGCGGGATTCGAGGTTGCCTCACCCCCAGCGATAATAATAGGATGACAATCATCCCTATCCTTGGCAAGTATAGGGATATCTCCAAGGTCAAGAATCAGCAGGATGTTTGTATAGAGCAACTCATGAGAAATATTGAATGCTATAAGATCGAGTTCAGAGAGTGGAGTGAAGCTCTCCAGTGTATATAATGGGATACCTATTTCTCTGATCTTTTTCTCAAAGTCATCGGGCACAGCAAAGACTCGCTCGCAAGAAACATCCTCCAGGCTGTTGGCAATGTCATAAAGCACTCTTATACCATTATTGGACATCCCAATCTCATATAGGTCTGGATAACTGATAGCCATATGAATAAAAGTATCTTGTTTTACGATTTGATTAAATTCACCACCAACATATCTTGCAGGTTTCTGAAGATCAAATACCAGCTTGTTGATGGTTGAAATGTTTATTCTTCCCATACTTGTATGGTACCGTTAATTAATAAAAAATGAAATAGCAGATTCTAATTATAACGATCAATTACTATACTCAAAATTCCTTGTCTGTAATTACCGGCGTAAAAAAAGGCTTTGTACCACCTGTTATGGAATCTATACGATTAAATATAAGTTAATCCCTTTAATATCACCTTTATTGCAGGAAAATCGTCAACCTATGATACCTCACAACCTAAGCAACTATGTATTGGCATAGCTTTTGGGTCAATTGTATATAATCATGAATATTCAGATTTTCGCCCCTTATTCTATGATCAATATTCAACTCTTCTAGCACATCTTTTATCAAATGAATTGATATCTTAAGATGTGGTGATTCAGCAAGAGCATTTACGATTGTCTTTCTTCTTCCCCAAAATGCTGCCCTTACTACTTTATGAAATATATCTATCTCATCCTGGGTGAGGTCACAATCATCCTTAAGGGCTAAATGAACAAATGATGATGCGACATCCGGCTTTGGGAAAAAAGAGCTTTTGTCAATATGAAAGAGTAACTTAGCCTTATAATAAAGACCTATCGCAACCGTGAATGCGCCATAGTCCTTTGATCCAGGTTGTGAAACAAGCCTTTCTGCCATCTCTCTTTGCAGCATTATATATACATCCCTTATCCTATACTCCTGTGCTATCTTTAACAGGATCTCAGAAGCGCAGTAATAGGGGAGATTGGAGATGGTCTTGCTAAAAGGCTCATCCAAAGAGAGCTTTAAGAAATCAGCGTGTATGATTGTTAATCCTACTCTCTCCTTGAATCTCTCCCTAAGAAATCTTACTATTCCTGAATCGACCTCTATTATTGTTATAGAATCGACCCTTATTATGAGCTCTTCCGTTAAGGCCCCTAAACCAGCACCAATTTCTAATACATTATCACAATTATCAATATCGCTAACAGTAATTATTCTGTCTATTATATCCTTGTTGCATATGAAGTGCTGCCCTAATCTCTTATTTGGATGAAGATTGTGCAACTTAGATATATTGATGATATCTTTTGTATTCATCAACAATTATTGGGAATATAAAGGTGAGTATAAAAATGGCCACAATTATCAACATTTATAAACATCGCATCAGTTTGTTCAAACTGCTTTATCCCAATTACATTTATCTTTGGTTTGCTATTCCTATTATAATTGGAGATAATGGTACAGTTATTTCAATAATTCCTGCTGGTATCCTTTAGGATGATATTATTTTATAATAAAATGGTCAGGCACAGGAAATTGTGAGCACAAGAGTAAGACCTCCTTCCCAACCCTTTCTATTACTGATTCATTATCTATATTCTCGGCTACTGTATTGATAAATTTTGCAATAAGTTCCATCTCCGCTTCCTTCATTCCTCGAGTTGTAACTGCTGGTGTTCCGATACGCAATCCGCTGGGATTGAATGGCGGAGCAGGATCCCCTGGTATTGTATTGTAATTCGTAACGATTCTGGCTCTATCCAATGCCTTTGCAAGTTTCCTGCCCGGTATCCCCTTGTTCCGTAAATCAATTAGGATTAAATGCGTATCTGTCCCACCTGTGACAAGATTAAAGCCGTATTCAGTCAATTTCTCAGCAATTGTTTTGGCATTTTTTACAACCTGTTTCGCATATTCAATAAACTCTGGTGTATCAGCTTCAGCAAGGGCAACTGCTATAGCTGTAAGTGTGTGCATATGTGGACCGCCCTGCAACCCAGGGAAAACGGCTTTATCAATGATATCAGCATACTCAGATTTACAGAGCAACATGCCACCTCGAGGACCTCTTAGGGTCTTGTGAGTTGTGGTTGATACTACATCAGAGTAGGGCACAGGTGTCTTATGGATGCCTGCTACCACAAGACCAGATATATGCGCAATATCGCTGATATGATAGGCTCCAACGCTCTTTGCAATCTGATCAAATATATCAAAGTCTATCTCACGTGGATATGCTGTTGCGCCGGAAATTATAAGCTTTGGTTTATGCTTTTTTGCCTCATCCTCAATCATATTATAATCTAATCTGCCATTGTCGTCTCTAACTTTATATGATACAGAATTATATACCCTACTTGTTATACTCACCTTCCATCCATGGGTAAGATGACCGCCATAGGGGAGAGCCAGCCCCATGATTGTATCTCCCGGTTCGATTAGTGCATGATACGCAGCGAGGTTTGCTACTGAACCGGAATATGATTGTACATTAGCATGTTCTGCCTTGAATATCTTCTTTCCCCTCTCTATCGCCAGCATCTCAATAAGGTCTGTCACCTGTTGACCCTCATAATATCGTCTGCTAGGGTAGCCCTCAGAATATTTATTTGTTAGGCAGCTTCCAGTTGCAATCATAACCGCCTTTGAGACATAGTTTTCAGAAGGTATAAGTCTTAGAGAACCGCTTTGGCGTGATTCCTCCTGCCTAATGAGTTCATAAATTTGCGGATCATACTGTTCTAGCGCAGATATCATAATTCATTTACTCCCCAAAAAAAATCAATTAACAGCTAATCTTCCTAATTTATTGATAGTTATATCGACTTTGCTTATGCATCGTAAATGCATATAATCGAAAGTTTATTAAAATCCTTTACACAAAAACGCTGGTCACGATAATATATCAACATTTATTTGTAAACTTTAATATTTTGATGCTAACTAATATAGAATTAACCTAATTCTCATTAGTCTTTTTAAAGACTATAGGTTAAGTTGGAATGTACTTTCCAATTTGAAATCCACTATTGGTTGTATTTTCAAGAATAGGGGAATGAACAGTTGTAAGGGTATAGTATAGTCTTATATGAAATGCAGGTATCATCCAGAAGAGGATGCTGTTGCAGTATGTCAGAAGTTCGGGCATGGTTATTGTCGGAAATGCTGTGATAAAAGTGATAAGGGAACAGCCTGCATATGCCCAGATCCAAATGTACACTGCAAGTATCGATCGGAGTGTTTAGTCAACTATCTATCTAAAAACCATGATTAATAAACTTCAGAATTTATTCACAACGGAAGTATCAAGCGATCTCTCATCTATTTTTACGCCTTTACTTAGTATATTACTATTAAACATTGATTATATCAAATCGATCACCCTCTATAACCCTGTACCCATTGATAAAGGAGGAGCCATCCATAACCCTTTTTGCCTCAGGCTGTAATTGTAAGATCTCCACATAGCCATCTCCGGTTCTTGTAAAAAGCCTCTTCTTATAAATCTTCAAAAATCCAAGCCCTATATTGCAATCAATCCCCTCATCAATTAGCCTTGTCTTCCAGATCTTAATACTCTTTCCTCTAAAGTTTGTCCATGCAATTGGTTTTGGATTTAGCCCCCTTACTAGATTGTGAATCTCCATTGAGGTTCTCCCCCAGTTTATTTGAGCTATTTCTCTATCTATCTTCATACAATAGGTGGCTTCATCCTCTTTCTGTCTGATAGGAGTTGATATACCAGATGCCAGTAACCCAATAACTTCCCTGATAAGTTCCACACCTATAGGAAGAGACTGGTTGAATAGATCCCCAGCTGTCATATCCTTATCTATTGGAATCTTTTTCTGGATAAGAATATCCCCGGCATCCAATCGCTCATTCATTAATTGAATAGTAATTCCGGTTTCAGTATCGCCATTTAATATAGCCCATTGAATAGGTGCAGCACCTCTATATTTTGGAAGCAGGGAGGGATGAAGATTTATTGTATTTAAATGTGGGATAGTATAAATTTCTTTTGGTAACAACCTGCCATATGCAACAACCACATATACATCAGCTTCATGCCTCTTGATTTTATCAACAAAGCTTCCTTCAATAAGATTTATGGGTTGGAATATGGGTATGCCCTTATCGAGAGCAATCCCTTTGACAGGATTATTTACTATTCTTCGTTTTCTCCCTGATGGCTTATCCTCTGCTGTTACCACAAAGGCGATTTCGCTAAAGTCAATAAGCTTACTAAGGCAATAAGCAGCAATATCCGGAGTGCCAAAAAAACCAATTCTCATGATGCATGATTTAGTTTCTTTATTTTTTTCAATTGAGATGTTAGCTCTTTTCTCAAATAATCCTCAAGATGATCAGTAAAGAAGATTCCATTAAGATGATCTATCTCATGTTGAAGCACTCGTGCAAGTAGACCATCAGCATCAATCTGAACCTCCTTCTCATCTAAAGTAAGTCCCTTTACCGAAATCTTTGAAGGCCTATAAATCTCTTTCCGTATTCCAGGAATTGAGAGACACCCTTCTTCATAAGGCTCAATCTCTTCAGAATTCCCAATTATTATTGGATTAATCAATGCCAAGGATGGGCCATTATACATTTGAAGATTTAGAGTTATTATCTTTTTTGAAACATCTACCTGTGGCGCAGCAAGACCGATGCCGCTTCCAGCATACATTATATTATACATTGAGTCGATCAGATCAGATATTTTCTGATCAATATTAACAACCTCCTCAGCCACCTGTCTCAGTGTTCTATTGCCATAATAAACGAGTTTATATGTCATTTCAACTCCCTCTTATTGGAGAATTTTATATATAATAAAGCAATCAATATCTATCTTAATCGCAACCTAAAATAATTTCTTATTAATATATCTTTATAAGATTAGCAGAGTATGTCAAGTTTTCTCTATGATTTCCCTTCAGAATTCGTCATTATCAGAAAAATGAAAAAATGCACTTAAATTATTTTTTTTCTTTGACTACTCAAAGCTTTATTCTTACCTTTTAGACAAGGAAAGTCTGGACGGTTTAATTATGTTTGTATATAATACTTAATTTGAATATATATATTGTAAGCCTGAATATTTATTCAGGCAGTGTTAAGATTAATAATATCAATAAAAAAATAAAATTTTATCTTAATTACCACTATAATTATTGATAGTGAAAATATATATAAGGGAATTGAGTACATCAAAAATTTAGATAAATAGTGGCATATTATTCGCATTTATACTAAAAACCCCAATATCCTGTCCCGATGAAAGGAGGGGAGTCTATGCAGGTTGATTTAGCATATTATAGTTTCTATTTTGTAATAATCCAATAGGCTATCCCAATACATAGGATTGGTTCAATACTGAGATTTATTCATTATTTTTCTGAACTGAATGAGTTACACATCCTTGCTTCAATGTAAATGATAATTGATGAATGATAGAGAGAATAAACTCTAATCAATCATTGATATATAGAAATAATTTTTATAAAAAGAATTTGGAGGCATTTATGAGAAAGTTTATTGTTTTATTGGGTGTTTTAGTCTTTTCCATTTTTTTCTCAATTGAGGGATTTGCAAACTTTGCTGATACTCATGGCATGTCAGCATCTGGGATTGCTAGGGGAAATGCAATGACTGCAATAGCTAGCGATTGGTCAGCTACCTATTACAACATTGCTGGTCTTGGCAAGACTAAAAGGAATTCAGTAGAGTCAAAGGATACAGGAGATAGCGCTTCTGAAGGAGATAAGAAATACGATTTAACAGGATTGCACGATCAGCTTGCAATCTCCTATTTTTACACAAATCCTGACTTTGAGATAGATATCCCTAGAGAGACGAGGATGGATGAGGATCTTGAGGCAGGAATTGTATGTATTGGTATTGCTTTTGATCTTAATAATATCTATAAAATGCCAGATTTCATATCTTCCTCAAGGTTTGGGCTTGCATTGGGCCTTATGGCAGATAAAAACATAGCAAAAATAAATGATATAGATATTAAAACGCATACCTTTCTTCGTTATGGACGTGAGTTGTCTGCTCCCGCAATTATAGCTGGACTTGGACTTGGATTTATGGATGATCTATTTGCTATTGGTTTTGGTGCTAATGTTTTGGTCGGCGGAGAAGGAGCAATAAAAATGGATTCCGTCACTATTGGTAACGAGGATGTGCCCTTAGCCTATCAAGTCAAGATAGATGTTGGGCCTGAAATAGCTCCTGTTTTGGGTCTCTATATGAATGTAGGAGAGTTGACATCCATATTGGAGGGACTCGAGTTTGGTCTAGCTTATAAAGGGGAAGTATATGTAGAAATTGATCCCCTCGATGCTGTCGCACAAACACAATTGCTTGATATTGAGCTTGAGTTAACGCTTGGTGTATGTGATTACTATACACCAGATATCTACTCCTTTGGTATTGCTTATACGCCACCCTTTATCTCAAAGCTTACGGTTTCAGCAGATTATGAATTTCAGAAATATTCTGATTACAAACTCTCTTCTACCAGGCATAGATATTGGGAGGAAGAACGTACTACTCCAGAGAATTATGTAAATTATGAATTACCTGACTTTCAAGATATCTTTGTTCCAAAACTTGGTGTTTCTTATGAATTCAACCAATGGCTGACCCTTCTTGGTGGTTATTATTATCAACCTGCTTTTGTTGAAGATGATGCCAATAATGGAATATTCAATTTTCTCGATAATGACAAGCGAGTTTTTTCTATAGGGAGTGAGTTTATAATACCAAAAATGGCTGGGATGGTGGTTCCGATTCAATTTAATATCGGTTTTCAATATCAGCAGCTTATTGATAGAGATGTACATAAGTTAAGGCTTGATAACTCCATTGCCCTTTCAGAATCTTCAGGACCGAGTAATTACTGGAACCTATTTAATCCCGATTATTCCTATGGAGGGAGTAATTATCTGGTAACGTGTGAGGTGATTATAAGAATGTAGATGAAAACAGATACTGATCTGAGATCATTTTATGAAATTTTGAGGGGCGGCCTTGATGGTAGCCCCCTTTTTTATTAATAGAATAGCTATAAACATTTCAAGTAATTCGCTCAAGTAGTTAGGGATAGATGAATATATTCATAATCCAAATCAATGATTTGACATTTTTTTCATCTTCATTAAGCCTTATTCCGATATTATATACATTAGAGAATCAAATAATGAGAGATGAACTATGTAATAGCATTCTTCTACATAGAGGTTGAGGATAGAGGCATAACAATCCTCAATGGTTCGAAAGATTCATACTATACATAATAGTGTGCTCTCCCATCATAATCTTAAATAAATTGAATAATCGAAACATGTAAAGCATAGAAATAATAGGAGGATATAATGGAGAAGGATAAAAAGGATGTTAAGATAGATATTAAAGTAGATGAATCAGTTGCAACAGGTATATTTTCAAATTTTGCCAATATTTCTCATTCCCCTGATGAATTTGTAATAGATTTTCTCTTTGTAAATCCCACCCCACCAGGTTTTGGGAAACTTGTCTCAAGACTAATACTTACACCAGGTCATGCTAAGAGAATATTACTCGCAATTACTGATAACATAAGGAAATATGAGGATAATTTTGGTGAAATAAAAGTATCAAATGTGCCTGAAAAAATTAGAAGAAACCTGCAATAAGAGCAGGAGAATATATGTAATAGGATTAACCTCCCTAAACACTAAGGTTGCCCTATTATAAACAAATGGAATAACCTATGATAATGCTACAATTGAATAGGAAATTCATCGGATTGTTGTGCATATTTGTAATGAATGTCCTCATATCTGAGATCAATTCCCAGAGCATAGATGAAAAACTATTCAATTCACATCAATTATCTCCTCTTGCATTCCTGAAATTCGATAATAACCTGTATGCTCTAAATACAAATAAAGCAGCAACAAATTATTTAGAACTTGAAAAGCTGTATATACATTGGAGTGAAGGCCTTTTCGGAAGCAGGAAGTATTATAGAAGATTGCTTATTGATTACCTGATTAATATTGTTGGGGAAGAAATATTAACTGATTATAACTACATTATTTCATCTCCTGAGGGTGTTCTGGAAAAGGAACTTCAATGCAGGTTATTCCATGGACGCTGGTTGAAGATTATTGGTGATATTGACGCAGATAATATAAGTAAAATTGCCGAACATGATACTGATATATTAAAAAAATGGTGGAGGACACGAAAACTAATTGCTGTAAATGGGACAATTAGAGATTTCAGATTGGACAGGGATAGTCGTGGCTATACAATAACCCTATACTTAGATAACATAAGATTAAAAGATGACAACATTAGAAAAAATAGTGGGCAATAGGCGAAAATTATTAGATATTGAGAAAAAAAGAATTCCCTATAATGAATTGAGAACTCAAGTAGATTATCTCCTTGAAGCTGGTAATTCTCCATTACCCTTTTTATCCGGAGCGAATGATAAAAAGCCCTTCTTGATTGCTGAGATTAAACGCGCTTCGCCTTCAAAGGGAATAATTAGAAGGAATTTTAATATTGATCATATAGCTAAAATTTATGATAAATCTCCTTTTGTAGATGCTATATCTATCTTAACAGAACCCGATTTTTTTTGGGGAAGTTATGAATATGTTGAAATTGTAAGCGATATAACTAATAAACCAATTTTAATGAAGGATTTTATCCTTGATACATATCAGATTTATAGAGGATATTTATTGGGTGCCTCAGCCATTCTGCTTATTTCTTCAATAATTGAAGATGATCAAATACAGGAATTCGTAAGGGTAGCAAAAGAATTAAATATGAATATCCTTTTTGAGACCCATACTGCTGATGAGTATAGAGGAGCACTAGATTACGAAATTGATATAATAGGAATAAATAACCGTGATTTAAAGAATTTTTCAACAGATATAAATAATACAATTAATATATTGGAAAAAGTGGGTAAGCCAGAAGGAAAAATGATCATATCAGAGAGTGGAATAGATGCAAGAGATGATATTAAACAATTATGGCAGAGTGGAGTGGATGGTTTCTTGATAGGTGAAAGATTTATGAAGAGTGATAATATTGAGGCGGCCATTACTTGCCTCTTGGATGAATAAATATGAGAAGACCATTAGTTAAAATTTGCGGTATTACAAATATTGATGATGCCATTTCCTGTTTAAATGCAGGCGCTGATATACTCGGTTTTATCTTTTATCCAAAGAGCCCCCGTTATGTTCTTCCCCAGATAGTAAAGAATATAGTGGAAGGTCTTAAGAGAGATTACGTTTTTTGTACTGTTGGAGTTTTTGTTAACCCTGAGAAGGACTTAGTAAATAGGATTATTGAGGTCACAGGAATTGAATATTTACAATTTCATGGAAATGAATCCCCATCTTTCATTCAGAAATTTTCAAAGAAGGTGATAAAGGCATTCAGGATTAAGGATAAATCAGATATTTCATACTGTTATGAATATAAAAACATTGATTATTTTCTGCTTGATTCCTATTCAAAGGAATCCCTTGGAGGAACGGGTCATACATTTGATTGGGATCTATTAGAAGCCTTTCAATATAAGGATAGGTTATTCCTCTCTGGAGGGATAAATAGCCTAAATGTTATTGAAGCTATAAAAAAGGTGAAGCCCTATGCAATAGATTTATCCAGTAGTATAGAAGTGAGTCCTGGGAAAAAAGACAAAAAAAAGATTGATTATTTTTTTTCTATATTAGATAATCTAACCTAAAAATAATATTTTTCATTATATAATTACACATCAATTATATAGATACAATTATAGAAATATATAATTTTTGTTTAAATTTTAAATATAATAATTCATTATATGTATATTCAACCAACACGGTTTAAAAATTTTACAATAACTAACTGCTAAAATATATATAAAATTTTTAAAATTCTTATCATAATCTTGATAAAATAATTAATATTCTATTTCTGCATAACATACTGTATCCTGTATCCGCCAATTGGATTACCTGAAGCAGGTTTAAGAGGATCTATACCAATTAGGATACAGAAACAATAAATTGAGAAAAGTAGTACTACATGTGACAAACCTCTATATAAATATAAAAATGAACATATTTTACCTTATTTCCCTCAACTAACGATTTGGAAAGCATTATATCAATAACAATATAATAGTAAAATGAGAATAAAGCTATATTATTATGGGAGGTCGCTGTGTGTGGAATAATCGGATATATTGGGGAGAGAAGCGGAATTGATATTATATTAAATGGATTGAAGAGATTGGAGTATAGGGGTTATGACTCAGCAGGTATTGCGCTTGTCAATGGAGTGATTTTTATTGGCAGGAAAGAGGGTAAGATATCTGATCTAGAGGCTGTTCTCAACCATAAAGAGCTTGAACAATTCCATACTGGCATTGGGCATACCAGGTGGGCTACACATGGAGCCCCATCCGATATAAATTCTCATCCACATACTGACTGTAATTCAGAAATTGCGATTGTTCATAATGGTATTATTGAAAACTATTCGATATTAAAGGAGATGCTTATCAAATATGGTCATAAAATCGTTAGTGATACTGATACAGAAATAATAGCGCATTTAATAGAATATTATTATTATAAGGAGAAATCACTTATTGATTCTGTTAAAAGAGCCCTTTCTAAGCTGGAGGGGACATATGGAATAGCTGTTGTCTCTAAAAAAGAGCCTGACAAGGTTATTGCCGCAAGGAAGGGAAGTCCCTTAATTTTAGGTGTGGGGAACGATGAAATGCTGGTTGCCTCTGATGCAAGCGCTATTATAGAGCATACCAGAAAGGTAATATACATTGATGATGGCGAATTGATTGAGATCAAGAAAGATGGTTTTAAAACCTATGACATCAACAATAACAGAGTTAGCAAAAAGATTAATGCTATAGATTGGGATATACAAGCAATAGAGAAACAAGGTTTTGAACATTTTATGTTAAAGGAAATCTTTGAACAAAAAGAAACAATAATGAATGCATATAGGGGACGAATTCTTCACGATTCAGGGGATGTTAGACTGGATGGGCTCCGGCTTTCAAAAAAAGAATTGAGTGGGATTGAGAGGATTATATTTATAGCCTGCGGCACGTCCTGGCATGCAGGGCTTATTGGAGAATATCTAATAGAGGAATATGCACAAATTCCAGTAGAAGTTGAATATGCCTCTGAGTTTAGATACAGGAGACCAATATTAAGGGATGGAGATTTGGTTATTGTCATAAGTCAGTCAGGAGAGACAGCTGATACCCTGGCTGCCTTAAGGGAAGCCAAGGCGAGAGGAGCAAAGGTTCTGGGAATTACTAATGTTGTGGGGAGCACAATTGCCAGAGAGTGTGATGGAGGTATCTATATTCATGCTGGGCCTGAGATTGGCGTTGCCTCAACAAAAGCCTTTACCTCACAAATTACTATTATAATACTGTTAACAATATATTTGGCAAGACAGAGGGGCATGACTGCTGAAGAGGGAAGGATGCACCTCGAGTGTCTCTGTAAAATTCCGGAATATGTCAGTCGTATTTTAGATAATAATGATGAGATAATAGAAATATCAAGAATATATAAGGATATTAAAAATTTCCTTTACCTAGGCAGAGGCATTCAATTCCCAATTGCTCTTGAAGGAGCGCTAAAATTAAAGGAGATATCATATATACATGCTGAGGGATATCCAGCTGCTGAGATGAAGCATGGACCGATTGCCTTAATTGATAGATTTATGCCAGTTGTTTTCATTGCACTAAGGGATGAGGTCTATCGAAAGGTCTTGGGAAATATGGAGGAAGTTAAGGCCAGGAATGGCAGGACCATAGCGATAGCTACTAAAGGGGATACTGAAATTTTAAAATGTTCAGATCATGTCATATATGTGCCTGAAGTTAATAAAATGGTTTCTCCCCTTCTAACTGTAATCCCACTTCAGCTTTTAGCATATCATATTGCTGTAATGAGAGGAGAGAATGTAGATCAACCCAGAAATCTTGCAAAGAGTGTTACGGTTGAATAGTGTTATTACAATATAGAAAGCCCATCCATTGAAATTCCCCTCTAAATTAGACTCCTTACCTAACTCATTCTTAGAATTTGTTATTATTTTTCTATTGCCTTGTTATTTGATAGGATTAAAGTATATTTCCATTCGGTCTATTAACTATACCAGCTTAATATATTACACGAAACCGAATTGTTATAAATCTAAAATTTTTATACCATCTTGTAGAAACAATATTCTTCTTCTCTTTATTTCTGTATCCCATCGCATCAAGCTAAAATGAATTCATGATATTATAACTTCTCATGCTAATTTGTTGACATTCAAAAGAGGATGAAGGCAACATATCAAAAAAAATGGATGAAGTATTTGATGAATTGGCAAAGGAATTTCAAAGGCGAATAATTGAGAAGTCACTTGAAGAACAACGGAAAGAAGTTGAGCAATAAAAACTGCTCTCGTTGCAGAGCAAAATTGATAAACAGGAACATATGTGAAAGATTCGTTCAAAATTTTCAGGTCGGATAAGAATTAGATGTACATATTATTTCTATATAAGGTGTAAGGAAGTCTGGATTCCTGTAGATAAAGAATTGGGATTAAGCCAGAGCCTTGTAAGCAAAAGGATGACGAAGGTAATTACATAGTTAACGGTATTTATGCTGTTTGAACACGTCAGAGATTTTCTATTGGATATGATATCATTGGATATAAGCGCGAATTTAAGGAGATGAAGCCTGGGTTAGTGCACACGGGAGACGATATTGTTCAGAAAACATCGAAAAAGGTAAAGAGAGAATAGAAATAAATAATAAACGTTTCACATGCCCTATAGGCGAGGGTGTGGAAAATTTCAAGAAGATGTTTTACGCTAGTGCTCTTAGCAAGGGGTATCAAAGAGCTAAGACTGCTGTTTTATAAAGGGATGAGGTTGTATGGATCAGCAAGAAAAAGGAGGAGCTATTGCCAAAAGCCAATTCACATTTTAGATTGGTATCATGAAGTTGATAATTTATGGAAGACGGCTTATCTTCTTTTCGGGGATCAAAATAAATTGCGTTGTGAGGTGTGGGTGAATCCCTACAAGGAAAAATTATGGGATGGGAAAGTCGATGATATTATAAAGCTTTTGGTAAAAGAGGCGCAGAATAGAAAAATAAATCAAATCCCGATAATGTAGCTTAGAACTTATTTTTATAGAAATAAAAATTCAACGCGCTATGCTGTATACCGCGAGAAAGGTTATTATATAGGCAACGGCGCTATAGAGAGTGCTAATAAATATATCGTTACAAGCCGGTTAAAACTGATGGGTATGCGCTGGACTCTACAGCATACGAACGCAATAGCATGGCTGCAATGTAAACATTTCGAAGACCGTTAGCATAATCTCTGGAATTCTATGAATTCAAATGACTATCTTAGGGAGCTTGGCAAGACTCATGCTTTAACGGCATGACTCTAAAACTTAATTTGCTACATCATCATATCTCTCATAACCACTTATATCATGCTTGACACAATTTGTCATAATTAGTACGCTAACAAACTATCAATAACAAGATAGTGTTATATTTATAGAGGAAAATAGAAATGAGTAAGGATCTTGATTTACAGAAAAGAGAGATAAAAGATGAAATTACAAAACTTAAGCATGAATTTAAGATAGAGTTGCCTAAAAAAATTGCTGAGGCAAGAGCTTATGGGGATTTAAAAGAGAATGCGGAATATCATGCTGCTAGAGAGAGGCAATCTTTCGTTCAAGGTAGAATAGCTCAACTTTCAAAACAGCTTAGCAATTTAAACAGTTTGAATGTCTCAGATATCTCAAAAGATAAAATTGCATATGGATCAAAGGTAAGGATTATAGACCAGGAAACAAACAATAGGATAGAGTTTGAACTCGTTTCATCAAATGATATAAATCCATCTCAGGGCAAAATATCATTATCCTCTCCAATTGGAGCAGCTCTCCAAGGTCGCACCGTTGGCGAAGAAGTTGATGTAACATTGCCAGTTGGTAAAAAGAAATATTATATCGAAAAACTTATAACCTTTCACAATGATGAATTTGAAGAAAAATATAAACAACCTTAAGGGAAATCCTAAAAAGGTTGATTCATAATATTAAAGTAGATTTGTTTAACTTAAAGGGAAAAATTCTATTTCATCAAAGTACTACAAGAGAAAACTAAATATTTATATATTATAATTGACAGTTTTGATTTTTCATTTAGAAATGTTTAATCAACATTTTCTGATATGAGATTATAGTTGATCAATTCTAATCATTAATTAGAAGGATATCTTACCATCAAACCTTAGAGGAAATAAATACAAATTTATCAAAACCTATTGTAAAATCCATAACCATATTCTTAACATGAATGACTCAATGTAACTGAGTTTGAATGCTCTTCTTTAACCTAAGTGAGAAGGGGCAAGAGTTACATTAAGAAAACATAAATATTTTGGGAGGTTTTCATGGAGAAGAAGATGAGGATTTATTTTGTATTTTTAGTATTGTTGGTTTACATGGGTTGTGGAAGTGAAAAAGATTCTCTACAATATCCTGTGAACAAACCCACGGGTTCAATAATTCTACGCTTATCTTCAACTGATGAAATCGAAAAATCAGAGACAATTGCACCAGACATAAATGTCTCTATTGCTTCCTATGATATTTCAGGCATTGGTCCCGAGGATGAATCTTTCTTCATGGAGGGGGTTACAACAGATATTGTAGGCATATATAACCTTATTCCTGGATCATGGTCAATTAGCGTGGTAGCTAAGAATTCCGAGGGAATGATTGTTGCTAGCGGTGACACAACTGTAGTAATTAATGCAGGCGAGATTACAAATACAAGCATAATAGTTACACCATCAAAGGGGAGAGGAATTTTACTGCTCTCCCTATCATGGCCTGAAAATACTATTGAGAATCCCATAATTGATTCAACATTGACTGATAATGATGATTCTATTATGACACTTAATTTTGTCATGGCCTCTGATTCGCTTTCAGCATCCTACTCAAACTCTGATATTGAATCAGGGTATTATATACTGAATATTAAACTTATGGACGGAGACCATGTTGTATGGGGACGAGTAGATGCAGTTCGAATAGTTGCTGATGAAACTACCGATGGCGGCTATTCTATAACCTATGATGATTTAGTTTATGGTGGTTTAGATATATCAATTGATGTGGATATGCAGAATCCGATAAGCATTACTTTCAACGGACAACAAGAACCGGTTTTAGAGAATTCAGATATGACAGTTACAGCAGTGACCTCAGAACCAGTTGAGGGTTATCAATGGTATATTATGGGAGATCCCATATCAGGAGAAGACAGCGATACTATAACAGTAGGAAGTTTGCTGGGAAAGGGTCGATACAGGCTTGATCTTATTGTTAGGAATGACGATATTATAAGCTCAAATGGATTAACATTTAGGGTTGTGGATGAGACAAACTATATCTCCAAGACCTTAGATAGTAATGGAGATGTAGGTGAATCTACGTCAATAGCTATTGACTCTGGGGGGAATCTGCACATAAGCTATTATGATGATACTAATGGAGACCTGAGATACATAACAAATTTATCAGGCTTATGGATTTCAGAGACACTAGATAGTAGTGGAGATGTGGGAAGATATACATCATTAGCTATCGACTCAGGGGATAAGATCCACATAAGTTATCGGGATAATTCGAACAGCGCTTTAAAATACGTTACTAATGCATCCGGTCAATGGAGCACAGAGACTCTGGATAGCGAGGGGACAGTTGGGGCTTATTCATCAATAGCAATTGACTCTGGGGATCAGGTTCATATAAGCTATTATGATTATACTAATGATAACCTGAAATATACGACCAATACATCAGCAATATGGGATATGACATCATTGGATACCGCTGTGTCTGCTGGAGATTATTCCTCAATTGCTATAGACTCAGGGGATCATGTTCACATAAGCTATCGGGATAAAGATAATAATAACCTTCGATACATAACAAACGCTACAGGCGCCTGGGAGGCAGAGACCTTGGACAGCGATGGATCTGTTGGCAGCTATACATCAATTGCCATTGATTCTGCGAATTATGTGCATATTTGCTATCGTGATAACACAGAAAGCGACTTGAAATACATCACTAACGCCACTGGCCTTTGGGAAGTCATAACACTGGATAGCAGTGGATCAGTAGGTTTTCATACTTCAATTGCAGTTGATTCTGAGGATCAAATTCACATCAGTTACCGCGATAATACGAACACCTGTTTAAAATATGCTTTTAAGGTCACAGGTTTCTGGACAATAGAGGCATGGGACAGCATTGGTGATGTAGGCGAGTTTACTTCAATAGTAGTAGATTCAGATAATCATGCTCACATAAGTTATTATGATGATGCTAACAGCGACCTGAAGTACGCTACAAATTCACATAATTGATCTAAACAACACCTGGCATGACGGACCCCCTTACACTATCTTGTCGCTGTAATCATATACTCCAAGGGTGCAGATTTAGTTTTTTCTTGACAAGAAATATTTACATTTTATCTTGTCACTATACAAGAGGTTTGTGTGGATCAATTTTCAGGAAAAAAAACTCTTCAATTTTCGATTTTAGCTGAATAAAAAAATCTATTAGAGTGAACTCATAAACATACATGTATGATTTGATTATGAAGATTGTTCATTTCTAAGTAGACTACAAAAGCATATCATTACATAGATAATTATATTAAAATTATAAATGTTTAATCCTACAATATCATCACATCAGAATATAACTGCCGAATACTTAGGATGTTATCTTTCGATATCAACCTAATTATAATAAATTCTTAAACACTTTGTCGATATGACAAAGAGGAATATTAAATGATACATTAATATATCTCAGGTATCCATGCAACATTAATTATTAATAAATATTTAATAATGCGAATAATTTTCATTGAGTATTTATAATTTAATAGCATAGGGGGTAATAATGGCAGAAGTACGTTATGATGGAAGAGTGGCCGTAGTCACTGGTGCTGGAAGAGGTTTAGGAAGGTGCCATGCACTTCTTTTAGGCTCCAGAGGAGCGAAGGTAGTGGTTAATGACATGGGAGGTTCGGTTGACGGTACAGGTCAAGAAAAATCGCCTGCTGATCTGGTAGTTGACGAAATAAAAGCCGCTGGCGGGGAAGCGGTTGCTGATTATAATGGCGTTCATACATCTGAAGGCGGTAAGGGAATCATTGAGACTGCGACAAAGGCCTTTGGAAAGGTTGATATTCTTGTGAATAATGCAGGCATACTTAGAGATATCACCTTTCAAAAGATGGGAGATGAACAATGGGATAGCGTACTAAAGGTTCATCTATATGGCACGTATTATCCAACTAAGGCAGTTTGGCCAATAATGAGAGAAAACAAATATGGACGCATTGTCTTTACCACATCTGGCACAGGGCTCTTTGGTAATTTTGGACAGGGCAACTATGGCGCTGCTAAATTAGGTGTTGTCGGCTTGATGAACACGTTAAAACTTGAGGGAGCAAAATATAATATCTTAATCAATACGATAGCTCCAGGGGCTGCCTCAAGAATGACCGAATCGCTTATGCCAAAGGAAGTGCTCGATTTAATGAAACCAGAATTAGTCTCGCCAATGGTAGCTCTTCTCTGTTCTGAGGAGTACACAGAGAGCGGCAACATTATGGTAGCAGCTGCAGGTCATTATGCAAGGGCTCAAATAGTAGAATCTAAAGGTGTAACCCTTGACGCTAAAAAGGGTATTACAGTCGAAGATGTTCGTGATAAATTGAATGAAATCACAAACATGGAAGGGGCATCAGCAAAAAAGGATGTCAATGATAGCATGCAGAGCTTCTTCAGTTAATAATAAGTTAGTAACTTGCTTTATATAGAATAGCTTTGTAAGCTTGTATAAAGATGTATACGACATGGGAGGATAGTGAGGCTCTCATTTATCCTCCCACAATTTGGGAAATATATCTCAATAAAGTCAACTATTATAGTACCTATCTTACCTTGGCGATTTCTGCAATTAGATAATGAATTGATGTTATTGGTTGTTTTTATGAAACCATGTAAATGTCTATGAACTTAGAAATTATATCCAAATTACTAATATTTACATTTACTCAAGCTTAATATTATGCAATGATTGATCAGTACAGAATTATTGGTGTGTCCTTTTGATTAGCATAGTTTAGATGATTTCAATTGAGAGGACAGGGATTGTAAATAGACGATAATGAGGATAACACCCATAACCTATATTGTTGCTATTTTTATTTCACTATTAATTAGGATGGTGTAATATCAAGTAAGTAAATAATACTAAAATGGAGGCTATTAAAATGGCAGATGATAAAAGGAATATGCTGAAAATGTTACTGAATAGAAGGATAATTGGATTGTTGATGAGAAGCAGAACGCGAAAGTTAATGACGAAAATGAGAAGTGGCAACATATTTTTATCAGCCTTGGATGACAATCCGGAGAAAGAGGCTATCATTTACGGCGATAAAAAATTCACCTATAGAGAATTCAGAGAAAGAATGAACAGGTTGAATAATGGATTACTATCTCTAGGCATAAAAGAGGGAGATCATATTGCAGCTTTCCTCGGCAATTCAAATTCATTCTTAGAAGTGGTTTATGGTCCTTCCCTTGCTGGCATCATATCAACACCAATAAACTGGCATTTAAAGGGTGAGGAGATAGAGTATATAGTCAACAATTCAGACGCCAAGGCCTTTTTTATAGAAGAGCAATTTATTGATAAGCTGAAGCCAATTAAATCAAAATTAAAGGGTGTGAAGCATTTCATCATGGTTGGCGAAAATATTCCAGATGATATGATAGATTATGAAAAATTCCTCAGTGAGTCATCCAGCGCTGATCTTGAGTCTACTGTTACTGGCGGTGGCTTTATGTTATATACTTCCGGCACAACTGGACGCCCAAAGGGTACACACAGCCGAGCGCTTAAGGACCCCTCTATTTTAGAACCAGATGATATTGCTTCATTCGTTGTGATGTTGGACAACATGTTAAATGGTTTTGATTATCATAAGACAACGAACAGGCATCTAGTAGTTGGCCCCCTCTATCATGCCGCGCCTTTGGGATTTGCCGGTATGACATTTGCCCATGGCGGTACTGTAGCAATAATGAGAAAATTCGATGCAGAGGAAGCATTGAAATTCATTGAAAAAGAAAAATTATCAACAACATTCATTGTTCCAATTTTATTGAAGCGCTTGCTATCTATATCAAACAAGGATAAGTATGATGTGAATTCAATGAAGTCAATAGTATGCGCTGCTGCGCCCTGTCCTGCAGAGCTTAAGAAGGAGGTTGTTGATTTTTTTGGCCCGGTATTTTACGAATTTTATGGATCAACTGATGCAGGTATAAATACAATACTAAAACCAAAACACTATCTTAAGAATCCAGAAAAATATGCCAGCGTTGGTATAGTCGCAGGCGGTAATAAGTTAAAAATAGTAGATGAAAATGGGAATGTCGCCCCAACAAGAGCAACTGGTGATCTTTATGTGTCAAATCCTATGGTAAAGTATCTTGAATATTACAAGGATCCAGATAAGACTAAAAGCTCTTTTATGGAGATTGATGGCGAACAGTACTTCATTGAGGGTGAAGTCGCTTATCTTGATGAAGAAAATTTCTGTTACATCGTTGATCGGAAAAAGGATATGATTATAAGCGGAGGGGTCAATATTTATCCTGCTGAGATAGAGGAAGTAATTCACCTGCACCCAAGCGTAATGGATGTGGCAGTTATTGGAATACCGGATAAGGAATGGGGAGAGGCTATCAAAGCTTTTATCGTCACCAGGAAAGGCATGAACCTGACTGAGAAGGAAATAATCGACTACTGTAGTGAGCATTTAGCTGGGTACAAAAGGCCCAAGTCTATTGAATTCGTTGATGATCTGCCAAGAAATCCTGACGGAAAGTTGGTAAAGAGATTGTTAAAGGAAAAGTATGCTGCTACTGCCACTTAGAAAAGGGATAACAATCCCCTTTCAATGTTCAACCTTAATTGCTTAATTGACAGATATTACTTTACTGGGATAGATAGGGGTGTATAATGATAATCAAGTCATAAAGCGAGTTTGACTCCAGCACGAACAGATTGCCCTTCTATCTCAATATCGCTCTCCTGTTTTGATTTTGTGATGAGATATTCAGCAAAGAGTTGAAGATCCATAACCACAGCGTCATATAGAGTATATGAAAGACCAAAGCCATAATAATAGGACTGAAAATACTTTTCCTTTATCTTTTCATTTATGGTTTCCTGGGTTGTGCCGATATATTCCACTGTATCAATCTTTGTCTCATCTTTAATAGCTGTGCCAGCCCTTACATAGGGATATATTGGCAGAAAGGGCAAGTCAATCTGGAAATAACCATCAAAACCATAGGTGTTCTTAGTTGTATCTAATTCTTTACTATTGATGCCATCATATCTATAATCATAGGTTAATGATGTTATTTGATAGAATAAACCGATGCCAGCGGTGAAGAGTAGTGGCACCCCTGTATTGAGATGTGCCGATATGCCGTATTCCCACCCATCTACGTCAGTAGAGTCCTTGCCCAGTTCAGTTTTAAGCTCCCCTAATTCCATATTACCATTAACAGAACGCCCCATATATAGTCCAATATCTATGAAGGCAGACCCTGAAATTGGCACAAACAACATAAAAGATATAGTTAAAATAGCTGCTATTGCATTTCTCATCTGCTTCATTCAACCTCCCATAAATTTGAAAATATTATATTAAACATATACATAATATTTAATTGCATGAGTTACTACTATCTGCTAATATCAATCACATGTCCTTTGCGAATACAATTATAAAGGATTGTCACAAGCTATTTATAGCTCGATTCTCAATACATATATGTAATTGTAAATGAAGCAAATGTCAACCATAATTTATATGGTGAAATCACTCTCAGAGAGAGTCTCTACATTATGGTATTCAAGTTCATTTAACATTGCAAATAACTGATCTCTTCTCTCCTTTAATATCTTCCCTCTATATGTATTTTTCACCTTTACAGGATTTTCAAAGCTGTCAATGTTTTCTATCTGAATCTTAGCTGGTTCTTTCATCTTTCTAGCCTCGCTAATTTCATCTGGAGTAGGTAATATTATGGCGTATAATGAGTACGGTGTATGCACAAGGGAATGACCTCTATTGAGATATGCCTTAGAGAAACCGCCGTCGATATTGATTGCCCTGCCATCAGAAGAGGCTATCTTTCCACCCTTTAAGATGTCTATAGGTGTATGCCCATAAACAATTCTTTTAGCCCCAAAATCATTTAAAATCATATCCATAAATGAATCCTTTTTTAGGTTCTCCTCCCAATAGAGGAGTATCTCCTTATGAGTATCCTTATCTTTGAAGTAATACCTCTCAAAGGTCTTCATCGCATTTTTCCCAAAGAATGGCGATTTAGGGCCACACCAAAGATAAAACATAAGTGCTAATTCCTCAGGACCCTGCTCTTCCCCTGCCAGATATTTTTTTCCCACATTTTTTACTATTGCCTCAAGATGATCGAATAGGGCTTTGCCTTTTCGTCCGAAAAGATCATCAAATTCCTCTTCCGCTGTACTGGGTATAAGCGCATGAATATTCAGGATGTAGTTATTGATATGATACATCTTTCCATGTTCAAATAGAAACCTCATGAGAGATTTTACCCTATCGCTGTTCGTAAACTGATATGTCAAATCATCTATTACATACTTCTCTTCTTCAGATAATTCTGTAGGATTATCTAAGTCTAATGTTGGGAAATCCGTATCCGTCAAACCATCAACATTATTACTTTTAAGCATTTGTGCAAGATTCTCAAGCATCAATCGTGATTCCATCCTGAAATTAGGATTATCTCTTATAGTTTTTTCCTCCAGTTTAAATTGAATTATTGAGAGGGTTTTTTCCATTTTCTTTGAAATATTCAGTTTCGCCTTAAATTTCCCTGCAATCTCACCAGGATACAATTTATTTGCAAATTCCTGTAATTTGCTGATATCAATTCCAAGTCTTTTTAAAAATTTTAGGTTATCATATCGTGTGCTAATCCTAAGGGCTTCAGCAATGAGAGATCTGTTGCCTGCTGCTGCTCCCATCCAGAGAATATCATGATTTCCCCAAATATACTTTACATAGGGTTTAATATCACTCTTATTGAGAATCCTCAATATTTTATCCGGTTCATCACCTCTATCAAAGACATCCCCCAGCACAACCAACTGGCCAATAATTACTTGTTTTATAATCTTACAGAGAGCGCTAATAACCTTGTCTGCAATCAGATCATTCTCATATATAAGATTTGGTACTGGGAAATTGAGTATCAGATTCTCCAAAACCTGCTTGAGATCCTTATTAATACTAGGACGTATTTGATCAAAATCCTTTACGTTTTGCATCCTATATCTAATAACCTTAACCAGAGCTGAGATCACATCCTGTCTCTCTATTGAATTATCCTCACCATTTATGTATTTTTCCTTTCTTATTATTCTTGCTAAATATTCAATCTTATTATGTGAAAATGATTTTGGAAGTGCCTCATAGCAGGTTCTCCATACAATTCCAAATCTACCCTTCAATATTGCGACAAATCTCTCACCAGCGCCATGAGGATCACTAATCCATAACGTCGTCTCAATATCGGATTCGAGTTCTATCTCAATATCCGTAAGCTCCTTGATAAAATCATGTATCTCAATATTAGTAATATTATTAGACATATCAATTTTCTCCTTATCGATAGGATTATTTTACAAAAGATAGGAATCTCTGGCAGGTTTGTTTTTGGATGTGAAGATCATCGGAGTAGGGTAATGAATCCTTGTGTGGGAAAGATGTCTCCACTAATAAAGCTCTATATACACATCTATCGTTCATAAATGCTTATTTTGTCTAAAATATGCTATAATCAGCAATGATATTTGAAACAAAGAATGTCTATAGGCAAGAATAAATTAAATATTCATTTAAAGATATTGAATCACAAAATGCTTAGGTAGAGGCTACATTATTTTTCCACCAACATCCTCAATCTCAATATCCTCTAAAACTTCTTTCAATGTCTCCTTGTCCACATGTTTAGTCGCTTTTTGAATGCCCATTGAGAGTATAAAAACCTTCTTCTTTACATAAATTGGTGCTTTTGTTCTTAGCGCTATAGCTATTGCATCACTTGGTCGACTATCAATCTCTAAGGTCTTATTGCCAGAAACCAGCTTGATTTTAGCATAATAAATGTTGTCTTTCAGATCATTTATTTCAATTGACTCTACTTCATAAGAAGTAGCTTTTACTATATTTATCAGAAGATCGTGCGTTAAGGGTCTTATCGGTTTTTTGCCTTCTAATTCTATAGCTATCATACTAGCTTCAAGAGGCGCTATGAGGATTGGTAATGTATCCTTTGTTTCAATATCCTGTAATATAACAACCGGTATATTATTTTCTTGATCGATTACAATATTAAGTACTTCTACTCTTGATAGTGACATCATGCACACTCCCTGTATATTTATTTTACATTCCTTTAAATCAAGAATGAAGGATATAATAAAAAATATCAAGGAATTTATTGTATAATATATTTTTCTTTATTAATTTTAGTGTTTTATAATTGAGATAATACAGTATATTCATGGATTATATTCATTTTGTTTATATAATTCGTAATCCTATTACTGATGTATAACGATTTTTCCTTTACATTCAATAATATTTGAAATATACTCAAATAACAAAGGAATGATGAATTGAATATAACATTTTAATATTTATTAAAGAGGATAAGATTCACGGAGGAATATCGATGCATAGCATTAAGGATTGGAAATATATGTTTATTAGAAGGATTGAGTATATTCTTAGGTATTTTAAATATTTCAATTTTGTCCTATGTTTTGTGCTTATTATTTCAGTTGCCTGTAATGATGATAATGATAATCCCCAACCCTTGGTGGATAATTATACCAAGGGGACGAATTGGACGGTTATGTATTATTGCGATGCAGATTGCGATCTTGAAACCGCGCTTCTATCGGATGTACAGGAGATGAAAAGCGGTTATGTAAATGATCAGGGTCTTAATCTAATTCTTCTTATTGATCGGCATCCTGAATCTTATGGGTATTATACAAATGACGCTACTGTATTTGGGGAGGATTTTTCAGATACAAGGATCTATAGAATTACGCAAGGAGCTGCAACTCGAATCGGAGGTGGTACACAATTTCCTGAAATTACTACCATCTCAAGTTATGAGGCCAACATGGGTGATGCAAATACAATGAAGAAATTCATTCAGTTTTGTAAGGCTGAATATGAGGCTGATAACTATGCTCTAATTCTTTCGAATCATGGAGGGGGTACAAGAGGCAGGGGGTTGAGTGATAATCTGAATAGAGACTTTCCTAGAGCATTTTGTGAAGATGATACGAATGATGGTGATATGCTTTATGTAGCAGAGGTAACTGATGTATTGACCGCAAGTGAATCCGTAGACTTAATTGGTTTCGATGTCTGCCTGTTGGGTTCAGTTGAAACAGCATACCAATATCGAACAGGAGATGACAAATTTAGCGCTGATTACATGGTTGCTTCATCTCCATCATTATGGGGGGCTGGATGGCAATATGATAAAATATTTGAGAGGATCAGAGGTGGAGGCGGTAATAATGGAGAAGTGGATACAATAATAGGGGGGAGTGAACTCTATTATGACCCATCTACTATGACAGCAGCTGAATTTGGAGGAATTATTGTTGAGGAACAGTATGATTCTACCAGCGCTAATTCCACATATGGGCCAAGCCAGTCCTTAAGTTGCTATAACCTTGCAAAGGTGGCGGAGGTAAAGGATGCTGTTGATGCCCTGGCGGTTAATCTGAGTGTTGATGTTGAGAATGAGCAATTCTACTTCGAAAATATAAGGGGTGGTTATCCATTATCTTTGTCAGAAGGAACAATACACTATTTCGATGCAGCTGAAGTTGTAGAATGGGTACGCTATCCTTTTTTTGATCTTTATGATCTATGTGAACGGACAAGCACAAGTTCTGATTTTAGCTCAGCAATACAGACAAAGGCATCAGATGTAATGACTGCCGTTGATGAAATGGTTGTCTACTCCTATGCTGGGAATGATTATCCATCAAGATTTACCAATGGTAAACATGGCCTGCATATCTTTTTCTCAGATGGAGATAGCATCAATTATCTTGGAGAACGAAGCTGGGCATACCAGTGGTGGTATAATTCTATAGATACTGATGCTGCATTTAGTGATGATGACAGCTTATATGGAAAATTGTCATGGTGTATAGATGGAGCAACCTCCAGTGACAGCACAATAGATAATTGGTTTGAGATGCTTGATGACTGGTTTGATGAGGGTGGGGGTGGAGGATTGAATGGGTATACTCCATAAATCCTTCAATTAAGCCATCATTATACATTAAATATATTTAAGGAATAAAATATACACAACCTCTACATAATTTAATAAACAGAGAATTACATATGAGAATAATAGCTATCATCTTAGCGTTATCATTTCTTTCATGCACATCATCGCAGAATAGGGATGCCTGCTGCAAAGAGCAGGGACCTAATGTCGCTATAGAACATACTATTACATATACGCGCAAGGGTTCAAGATCAGAAACAAGGCATGGCCATTTGATTATCAATGGTTGGGAACTACCTGATGTTTTCACTTATGTCATCTGTGGGGATAGAGTTTACAAATTTTATCAGCGAACCAATCTCTGGGGGAGGGACGGTTATTTCCCTCAAAAAAAATCAGAAAGTGAAATTCCCACTAATAATTGGTCGAAAAATTCAATAAGGGAAAGTGATCTATTAAAAGGTTGGTATATGGGTGATAAAAGACTTCTCAATACGCCATTTCAATGGATTCATGTTAAATGGGGAAGGGGGAACGCTCATGTATCACCTGAGAAGTTAAAGCATATGCTTTCAGACCTGAAAATAGAAAGAATCCCACGTAGTAAGCACTATACTATAAAAAACAAAAATAGATAACATAACATTCATAAAATCCCTTTCTATCAATTGATTATGTAGCCTTATTGTAAATTATCCTTCAGAATTCTTTTTTATTGCCCCCCCTCCATCATTCTGTTGTTGTCTTTGCTGCAGCAATAATTATCTCTTTATTACAAGTATAGGTTTACAGGTTTTACGAAAAACTAACTCAGTCACAGATCCCAATACCATCTCTGCAATATTGCTGATTCCATGTGAACCCATGGCGATAACTGATACATTCTCTTCTTCTGCAGTATCTATTATCTTCTGAAATGGTATTCCGCTTGTAATAATGGTCTTTACTTTAAAACTAGCGTCGAGTTCCTTTTTAATAGGTTCGATCTTCTTTTCAGCCTCCTTTATCATGTTATTATGATAATCCTTCATAAGTTCATTTTGGATTGTCTGACTTGCCCAACTCCCCTTTTTAATAAAGTCCTCATTTCTAGTATCAATTATATGTAAGAGAATTATCTCATCAGTTCCAGAATTCTTCAACTCCTTAACATAGGGCATTACCTTTTCAGAATTTGCCGAAAAATCCGTTGGATATAGAACTTTTTTAAACATAAATCGATCCTCCTTGTTGAATAACAAAAATATTCAATAATTTGTTATTTATTTACAGTTATATTACTATAACAATCAAAAAAATATATACCATTGAAAATCAGGTTATCCTATATATACACAAACAAAAGTCAATAATATTATTTAATGATGCCGATTTTTTCAAATTTATCGATAAACTGGGTGTAAAGCAATATCTGCTAGACCTCTTGCATCGATAATGGTTAGATACAATTAATTTTGATAAATCCTTTCATCTTTTTTGAAGGGTGAGTTAATGATATAATAATTCAATTAAATGTGAATATCAATAATTTTCTTTTTCCTCTCTCTACTTTTATAAATGGCTACCTTATCATCTATTTTCCTTTTGTCATAAATACGAATAGAATGATTTGAGATGTCAATGTTCTCATCGGATAAAAACTCATGTATGCTATCATCTCTTGCCTCTTCCATCCCTATCATTCTCTTTAAATCCATTAAAGAAAAATTAAAGATATATTCATTCTGTGTTCTTGCATGATGCTTATTCTTGGCATTAATATCAGAAATTAAAATTTGTATATATCCATAGAGCATAGCGTTAGGATTACTCATTTCTAGCAAGGTTACTCGCTGATGAGCATACCAGATTCTTCTGGCAAAGGTCTCAAACATCTTCGTTAGTATCTTATCTCCGACTTCATCCATGAAGGTTTCCACAGGGAGACGCATAATTTTAACATTCTCAAATACTATAGCAGAAGCATTTCTGACTTTTTTATTTAATACTGCCATCTCCCCAAAAATCTCACCCTCCCGAAGAATGGATAATATAAATTCCTGATTATTGACTAATTTAGAAATCTTAATCGCGCCCTTTTGGATGAAATAAAAATAATCAGCCGGTTCATTTTCAACAAAAACGACAACCCCTTTCTGCAATAATAAAGTATTTGATTTGTATTCAGGCATCTTGAAATCTGGCGCAATTTCCGCCAATAATTTTTCTGCATGTGCAATGCTATTTAGTTGAGGTTGATTTCTCTTTGCCCATTGAATATACTTAAGAAGACAATGAGCAGCGATGTCGTATTGATTTAATTTTTTATAACCCTCTGCAGTATTTAGCAATAAATGAGGTTTTTCTATTTCCTGATGACTTGGATGCTTTGTAATAAGATAATTATTTAGGGCTCTCAGTTGATTCGAGTATAAGGATACTATTTTTAGACAGATTTCCTTGTTATTCTGTAAATAATCCCCGAGTAATTCGATTGGAATGCGGATAACTTCACAATCAGCTTCAGCTATTAGTGTATAATGTACTGGGTTATTAGTTAATCCTGAAACCAATCCAAAAGTATCCCCGGTATTCAATTTATTTAGGATTTTATCATTAAAAGGTATATCATATTGAACATCAACACTTCCAGACTTTAGAATATAGAAATATCCCTCGTTTATAGAATTTTCTACCATTATAACTGTTCCAGGAGAATGGTGTATGGTTTTTATCTCATTTTCCATAAACTGTTTTGTACCTATTGTATTTACTATTATTAGATATTTTCCTGATTTCCTGAAGATCAATGATTCAACACTATTATTGAAATAATAATCATAATCTCATATTAAAAAAAGATTACTTAAAAATTCTGAAAAAATTGAATAAATATTGTAGGATTGATAAGTAGACAAGAATACCAGGTTTCAGTAATTTAAATCAAATCACTTCAACACATTGAATAATAACACACCTTTAAAGCTTTGTCCATAAAAATTCTATCTGTAATAGGCATGAGTGGGGAATGCTATATCATATAACGCTGCCAATATGAAACATCTAATGATGTTTCATATTCTGCATTGACTGACAAATGTTGTCTTTAAAAAGGATTCAAGCATATTATAATAAATGTAAAAGGATACAATTTAATAAGTTGATCATAACTAGAGACAAAAGGCATGAACTCCTACTCAAGCAATCCATAAGCGATCTCTTCAGATTTGGCGATTATCTCTTTTAGGTTATAGTCCTTCTCATCCATTTCAAGACAGATTTTTTTATCAGCCACATGGCTAATTTTACATGAATTCCTTCTATTATAAATATGATCAATATACTTCTTATAAAATGGTAATATCCTGGTTTCCCCAAACTTAAGACTATCTGATATGTTGGCAGAGGCATAAATTATTTCATCAACATCCATCCTGAATAAATCCTCAACCTTAACATACTTAATAGGGTATCCTGAATTGTAATATCTGCCAGCAATTTTCAAGGGCTCAAAAATTGGATATAATAAAAATGAAGCTGATAACAATTCCCTAAACAGACCTGTGCTGAATACCCTTTTGTTATAATTTCCCTCTTCAGTCAACATTACAACTGGAAGAGTCCTGAAAACCTCAAGGCGATTATTCCCAGCAATTTCATTAACGAACCTGATTATCTTATTATTTTTAAATATATATTCATCAGGGAAAGATATATCCAAAAAACTGTTAATCCTCTCTTCGGAAAAAAATTTCAAAACATTTTTCTTAAACTGAGAGATATCTGAACCAAGCAAGAATAGAGAGATAACAAAAAATCCCCACGATGAGGAATATAGAAGATCGATGTTAGATTCATGTTTATATAAAGCGCTGAAAAGGCCAGTGAACAAAACAGAATCAACCAGATTAGTCTCAAGAACCAGACCTCTCCTCTTAGAGATAATAAGTTGAATTAGCTCATGATGAACATCGTCCAAGACTAATCTGCCTATATTAGAAACTGTATTATCTCCTTTCTTACACCCTATATCCTCAAATATATAGCCTCCTTCAAAACTCCCAACATCTTTGGCATAGTATCTATTCAGGGTATAATATACTCTCTGTCCCTCCAATAATTTTGAATCAACCAAATCATACAGTTCCTCCCTGTCCTTTATCCGTTTTATAATGGCAAATATTATATCTGTGATATCGAATATTCTGTCTCGAAGGTCATGATCATCATCAGAAAGATCGATAATAATATATTTATATTTCTTAGAGAGTAATAATAATATTGGAGAAATGATATCTGTATTCACTTTAACTTTTGAATCAAAGGAAATATTAAATAGGGCCAAATTCTCACTTATTTCTAATATTTCATCAATAATAGATTGTTCTCTGGAAGCCTGTTGAGTAAGTTTTTGAGAAAATGGCAGGGTAACCGCTTTCTCAAAGATAGAAAAGATTGATACTCCACTGAAGGAGCTATCTAATATTATGGTCTTTCCATATTTAGATAAAGACAGACCCAAAAAAGACGAAATGATGGATTTGCCACAATCACGAAATGGACTATAAACGGTTACAATCCTGTTGTTGCATCCAATATTGCTCATTCCAGCTTCAGTTATCTGAAATCCCATTCGTTCAATAGCCTTAATGTAGCCTCTAAATCCCCTATAATTCACAAGGAAAAATTTATATATCTCCTCAGTATTTAATAGGGCAAGTGTTGAATCATTGAGAGCTTTTACATATCCCTTGTACTTACTCGTAGAAAAGGGGATATCACCAAAAAAGGATCCAGGAATTAAAAAAAACACATCCCTTTTGGCAGATTTCTCAATTTCAAGCAAGCCATCAATAACAAAGCAAAGGGAATTCACTCCTTTTAAATCAAGCCTTTGACCCTTCTTAAGGATTTCAATTTTTCCAATGTTGCATAAATGTTCAATTTCTCTATCTTTACAATGACGGAAAAGAGGAAAATCTTGTAGGATTTGATGAAGAATATTCATTATTGATAAATCTTCTTAAGAAGATCGACGAGTTCCTTCTTCCCAAAAAGATCAATTGGCCTTGTGTTTGCAAAATCTAATGCCGTTTGAGAAAAATCACCCGCAGAGATTACTATTACCCTTGTCGCATTCTTGGGCTTCATAGACTCATATAGCTTTCTGAGGAATCTGTCACTTACAATATCGGTGTTGCGTAATATCTTGATTATCTTATTTGTTTTTCGTATATTCCTCCACTTCCCATCCATCTCAGTAGCAAGAACCTCAATCTCTAAATCCTCGATATTGATATCCAGGGGTATATATCCCATAGACTCAACGATCTTCCTGCAACTGTGTTCAAATTGTGATAAACCAGCTATCATAAAATCCTTTATTCGATCATCCTGTCTAAATTCTGCATATTTTTGTAATTTATCCTGAACATCTCTAAAGTTCTTTTTCACCTCCACAATCCTTTCCCAGCAGGCGATTGCAGAATGAAGATCCCTCATCTTCTCATGAGCATTACCCATAAAATACAGTAGATTCAATTCTGTATCACTACCCCTTCTTGAATATTTTAATCCCCTTCCAAACTCCATTATTGCTTTAGGGAATTGATCTCTATCCAGATAACACATCCCCTTTGCCAGAAAACACCTTACTTTTATATCATTATCCTTTTCTGCAATTTCAAATTCTTTTATAGCCCACTCATAATCACCCAAGGCTCGCAGCACGAGCCCCAAAAAATAATGAGCCTTATAAATAGCATGATCTAACTTAATAGCCTGAACAAACATCTGCTTAGCATCTTGATAACCCTCTTTTCTGTAGTGACACTGACCTAAATAAAAATATGATTGAGCGTGTTCTTTATTCAGCGAAATGCTTTTCCTAAAGAAGGATATTGATTTATCGATCTTCCCTTCATTATGAAAAATCAATCCCAGTTCAAAATAATTCTCATAATTATCGGGATCGAGCTTGGTAAGAATTAAAAATTCTTTTTTTGCCTCATCAAAAGCATTTCGATCTTTATATATTTTTGCTAATTTGGATCTGACATTAACTTCCTTTAACTTATCATCATACTTGCCAAGCTTTAAAACCTGCCTGTATTCAGGGATTGCATATTGAATATTTTTATCCTTCATATAGGCCTCAGCCAATAGATAATGCGCATAAGAATTTCTTTCATCCTTTTCTAACATCTCATTCAATTTTTTTATGGCAAGCTTTGTTTGCCCTGACTCAATCATTTGCGCAATCTCGTCGATTTTACGGGGGATAACATAAACATTTAAAATATATAGTCCGAATATAATTAATAAAACAGCAAAAACAAATATTATCCCATATGTAGTTATCATCAATATCCCCTTTTGCTCACATTTATTTCAACTAAATAATCAATGATTGGATTCTTGGTTATTATTTCTACTCCTAACCTCTAGCTCCTTGATCTTTTCAAGAGCACTCATCAATTCCATCCTACTAAGTTGTGAAACATTCTCACGAGCCTCGGATATTTCCATTGTTGATTTCCGTTCCTTTCCAGCAAATTCGATTACATTTTCAAACATCTTGATTATATCTTCTGCATTCTTGAGTTCTCTCTCATTCAGTTTAAGTACATTCTCATATCCACTAACCATCTTTCTATAGTGTTCCAATTCTTCTCTCAATGCCTTGTTTTCCATTTCTAATTTTCTTATTTTTTCATTCATTTCATCAATCATCGATCTAACCCCTTCTTAAATTTCATAAAAACCATCCCTTGGTTACCCTCATTTCAATAAGACACGATTATAACGATAGATTAAGGTTAATCTCGAAAACACGCTCCATGTAATTTTCAAAATTCCTAAGCACTTGAATCCATTTATCTATACTTTCTTAAACAAATTACTCATCCTTCATTCAATTTAAGGTTACTTATAATATATATATCCCTTGTGCTAAGTAAGTGCAAATAATTTTCTTACTTTATTGAGCTTTTTTCATCTATATAAAAATTGAATTGACATACTTAGTTAAATATTTATGAATTATCTACAAAGATAAGTGGGGATGTAGCTCAGTTGGGAGAGCACTTGAATGGCATTCAAGAGGTCGGGGGTTCGACTCCCCTCGTCTCCAAGTAATAGCATAGGTATCAAAGAACCATATTTGATTGAGGTAGTATCTTCCTGACAGATCTAATATTAGTGATGAATATGCTTCTTAAGAGGATAACAGAAGATATAAACTTAATGTATATTAAATTATCCACATCATTAACATACATCATCTCTACATCTATAATAGATGAATTACCAAACCGCTTCTAAGCTTTGGCTCAAACCATGTAGATTTAGGGGGCAATACCCCGCCCATTTCAGAAATCCTTATTATCTCTTCTATCGAGATTGGATATAGAGAGAAGGCCACTTGATATTCACCACAATCAACAAGTCTTTGAAGTTCATTAACTCCTTTTATACCACCAACAAAATCTAATCTCTTATCTTCCCTTGGCTTTTTTATCCCTAAAATTGGGTCAAGGATTGTATCATGTAAAATTTTTGTATCAGTACTTTCGATACTATTCTCAAAGTCTTTATTATCAGAAATTAGTTTATACCAGTCCCCATCGAGGTACATGCAAAACCTATGCCTACACTCAAGAATATGTTCATCTAATTTGGTTACATCAAATCTCTCCCTTAATATATTCAGAAAAGCTGTTATTGAATAGCCATTTAAATCTCTCACAACCCTATTATATGCCATTATTTTTAACTGGTCATGAGGGAAAATGACAGATAGGAACCAATTATATCCTTCATCTCCTATATGATTAGGGTTCTCTTCCTTCCTCTTCAATCCCACACCTACAGCTGATGCCGCTCGATGATGGCCATCAGCTATAAATAGAGCTTTATCTTTAAAGCATTCTTTAAAGGCAGATATCAATTTTTCATCGGATATTATTCGAAAAATGTGTCTTATCCCATCATTCGTTGTGAAATCATACTCAGGAGATGCCTGAATGGCTCTCTCAAATAATCCCTTTAGTTTATCATCCTCCCTATAGAAAAGGAAAACCAGCCCGGTATTAGCATTTAGGTTATCAATATGCCTCATCCTGTCCCTTTCTTTCTCTTCTATTGTTAATTCATGCTTCTTTATCACATTATTTATATAATCACTTATATGGACACAGGCTACAAGACCGGTTTGAATCCTCCCTTCATCTATCATGGAATAGAGGTATAGCCTTGGAGTATCATCTGATCTAAATATACCCTCATCAATAAACCTCCTTAATCTCTTTCTGCCCGTCTCATATACAATGTCGTCATAAATATTAATATCTTCATTTAAACCGACCTCAGGTTTCAAAACATGATAGAAACTGAACTCATTCTTTTGAGCAATGGCTCTGGCCTCCTTTGAATCAACAACATCATATGGAAGCTCAGCTATTAAATGCGCTGAATCTTTTCTAGGTCTTAATCCCTTGAACTCACTAATTTTTGCCATACTACCTCAATAATCTTATAAATTGATAGAATCCTTAAATCAAATAACATCTTTCTGCATGTAAAATAATATACAGATATTTCTATTACATATAGATATTAGATAATTTATAATAAAGAAGGCAACCGATTTTTTATATTCTTTTACTTTTAAATAGTACCATTCAGGTTTTAGCAGCTTAATTTACTATTAAGATATCCCACTCATTGCTAAGTAAAAATCCAAGTTTTGTATCTTACAACTGCATAGTAGGCTAGGGCAGGGATGAATAAGCATAAATGATAATAATTTTTATCAATTATTCTGCAATATGGATATCAAAATGATATTTATGTAAATAAATCAATAATTCTATGTAAATTGGAAATGGTATAATAGGGTATAATAATGTAGAATATAATTCTACAATTTTCTGAAGACTAAAATGTTTACTTCTTGCTTATTTTAATAAGAAGTTTTACATTTTTTTTCTTATCCTTCTTGACTGTATAACCATTTTTTTTAAGAGATTTTTCTATCTTATAAGTAAGCAAATCTACTATTTTATTATCCATTACAATCCTGAGCTGTTGTTAGAGAACTGAACCTATATTTTTTCTATACTATCATTCTCGGTAGGAAGAGAGTCAATATTAAGATAAATTCGATCCATCTGGATCGTGCGGATAATATACAAGATTATTATATTTTATTGGATTAAATGAGTATTCTATAGAAGAGTCATAGATGTTCAGTCATACCTTCTGATATCTCATGTCATATACCGATACATTTGAGGCTTGCTCAAGAAGGGGATGGGTGGAGGAATATTATAATAGTAAAAATCAATGAGAGAATGATTCTTCAGAGTTTATAGTTTTGCATTCTTCCGTGCAAAATGCATAGGGGAATACATCATTCATAAGAAATAATTGTATTAAAATTTATCTATAAGTATAATTTGAAAGGGTAGGGATAAACAAATTCGAGAAGATAGATGTAATTTCACCCATCAGATATACTGATGGGTGATTGTGCTACAGAAAAATCAACTACCCTTCTATTCCCATTTTCTTTTTTAATTCTGACAGAGAATGGGTAGCCTTTGCAGAAGAAGATGTTTCTATCGCCTTATTGATCTCCTCGTCAATACCAAGACTTGCATCAGCAATATCCTTATAGGCCTCGGCTAGCGATTCCTCTTCCTCTACTTTATTCTTCATCTTTTCCAACATAACAATCGTGCCAGATGAATCCACCTTAGACATCTGTTGATTTATCTTACGCATTGAGGACGCAGTACGCGCTCGTGCCTTTAGAGTAACCAGATTATTCTCGTATCCGGTTATGGATTGCTTTAATTTTCCAACCTTCACCTGTAATTGGTCCGCTGTCTGCTGTATTTGCTTATGTTCTGTTAGAAGTCTTTCGGAATTTGTCAATGCCTCATCCTTCTTGGAAAGGGCTTCTGTGGCCAATCTTTCAGCCTCATTCTGATCCAATTCTCCATTCTGCATTTTTTGAAGAAGTAACATTGCCTTCCTTTCATAATCTGAAGCCAGCTTCTTCTGATCCTCGCCATCCTTTTTCAGTCGAATTGCAGTAGCTTTAACCTCAGCCAGGCTTTTCATTGCTGACTGCAAATCCTTCTTAAGATCACGAATTCCTTGCTCAGTCATCTTTATCGGATCCTCCAATTTATCAATAACAGCATGCGCTTCCGCTTCTCCCACCTTAAACATTCTTCGAAATATACCTGCCATTCTTGCCTCCTTAAATATATTACCTTTTTGAATATTCTAATAATTCAGCTCCATTCTCTGCCAATGCAAGAGTTAAAGCCCCTATAGATCCCTCAAGCTCATTAAGATCCAGATTTTCCAGTTGAAGCGTATCCCTGAAGAATACATATCTACATTCTTGATCAAGGACAAAGGCCCCATGAACCAGGGTTCGATTTAGCTGCAATAACCGCTTGAAAAATTCCTCCGTATTCTTTGGAACCTCCATGATCAATTGCTCAAGTATAACAATTGGTGATTCACAGTCAATAACCAGATTTTTTATTCCATTCTCTTCATCCTCAACTACCACCAATTCTTCAGGTTCATTCTCATCGATTATTTTTAATTCCAAATCGAGAAGATAATTCTTAACCTTATTAAGATTCTCGGACATAATTTATTCCTCCTCATGCTTATTTCCTAATCTTATAGTCTCTGTTCAGGAAGGTAAGCATAGTTAATCTCTTTTGTCAACTTCTTCATAATATCTCAGATTGATTTTTCAAAGGGAGTAAAATTGATAACTACCCACGTGGGAACTGGCACTGGAAGCCAATAATTTTCCTCATTTTTATAATTGAGAAGAGGGTTTACCCTCCTTGATCAATATCAAGGAATCCCCACTTTCAACTAGAAAGTCCACAGGCGGATTCGATTTAACAATGCCATCGCTTCCCTTCTGTATTCCTAAAACAATGCTATTATTAACGCGCTTCATCTCAGTAAAGACATCAATAAAAGTAAGTCCCTCCAGAGATTTTGGGACAGGTATTTTAAAGAGATCATTGCCCATTCGAGAAGTTAACAACTCAGATAATACCTTTGAAATTCCATGATCCACAGCGGCTCGGGATATGAGCTTGCTGCTAAAATCGCTCCCTACAATTATTTCATTGGCATTTGCGCGCTCACAGTGCGGCACATTTATAATATCCACAAGCTCAACAATAGTGTATGCATTTGGATTTATACTCTCAACCGTGAGGGTCGTAAGCACTACCCTGGCATCCCTTGCGCTTGCGTCCAGCTTATCATCCCCCAAAATAATAACTGTGCTTGCTTTTTCAAGATTTGCTCTTCTTAAGTTATTATCACTCACATCCCCCTGAATAAAGAAAAGGTTCTCATCATCAACGGGTTTCATCTGTATATCATCAATCAATACTATAGGCGCATTCCCAATCCGGTAGGCCTTACGCAGTTCTAATAAAATATCACTCGCCCTATGATTCCATTCACAAATAATAATATGATTTTCGAATTTATACGAATTCATACCCCTCTCTTCTTTCTGTTTTCTCTCAATAAAAATACTGGCAACGGTAGCAGTAAACATTCCAAGTATGCCAATACCGAAGAACATAATAAATATTCCAATAATTCTTCCACCCAGTGTCGCAGGCGCGATATCCCCGTAACCAACAGTAGTCAACGTAACGATGCTCCACCAGAGCGCATTTGTCAAGGAAACATCAGATTCAAATAGGGGTAAAATTAGGGTACTAGCTGTAATAATTAGGATAATATACACAGCTAACCTATGCAGCTTCTCCCTTCGCATGAATAGTAATATTTGTCGAAGCCAATTCATTTTCTATTGAATACTAATATATATCCCAGGAACCCTTTTGATAATAGTGATAAATGGAGAGATCCATCTCGTCATTGATTTCTACTTCGTCAAGCTCATCCAGCATACCCTTTCCGAAATTCAGCATACTCAACATCGCTTCCCTATTCAAAAAATTTGTATCGATTTCAGGGAATTCTATACCTCCGAGCATCTTTTTTAACTGGCTAGAAGATATTCCTGTAACATTAAATCCTAACACCCAACCCCATTCGCCTAATGTTGGTATATGATTATGATAGGCTATTGCAGAAATACCAGCCGATCGCATGGTCTTTAAAATTGAAAGGAATACACGTTTGGCAAAAAACGGACTTGTGGCCTGCGTCACCATCACTCCCCCCCTTATTAGATGTCGAGATGCAAGGTGATAGAATTGCCGTGAATAAAGCCTCGCGGTTGTTACGCTCTTAGGATCAGGAAAATCGATAATAATCACTCCAAAAAGGGAATCAATTCTCTTTAAAAAGATGTAGGCATCTTCGTTTAATATACTGACCCTTTTATCTTTGAGGGAATTCCTGTTTAGCCGCAGTAATATCGGATTTTCCATGGCAAGCCTCGTCATGGCAGG
Source organism: Spirochaetota bacterium (assembly GCA_034190085.1). Classification (NCBI taxonomy): domain Bacteria; kingdom Pseudomonadati; phylum Spirochaetota; species Spirochaetota bacterium. The sequence goes on along the minus strand of JAXHTS010000068.1, from coordinate 39,549 downwards.
ATCTATGTCCACTAGAACCAGCTTCTTCACATCCGGATATTTCAAAACCTCTCGTGCAGCCAAGCCATCACCGCCGCCCAATATAAGAACATTCCTGCGAGAAACGCATAGATTCATAGCAGGGTGTACAAGTGGCTCATGATATCTCTCCTCATCATAACTGCTGAACTGTTCATTCCCATCCAGATACAACCAATTATAATCCTTCCACTGAGTAAGAACAATCCTCTGATACCGAGTCTGCTCAGCATATATAATGCGATCAACATATTTGCTCTGTTCGCCATAGAGGATAATCGGCTCTGCGAAGAAAAAGAGGAGTATTATAACTGATGGTATGGCTATGGATAGGGCAGTTAATCCTCTTTTGAATTGTAGCGCTTTATGATTTACAATAAATAATGTAAAAGCGACTAAGAAGTTGGCTGATCCTAACACCAGTGGTGTGTAAGTCAAACCCAAATAAGGCAAGGCAAGAAAAATAAACAAGAGCCCGCCAAATAAGGCGCCATAATAATCCTTCTCCATCACTGAACTGATGTTAATGCGTAATTCTTCAAAATAATTATTAAGGCGAGTGACGAGGGGGATTTCTAAACCAATCAATATGCCGATCCCAATTGCTATCAAGTAAATAATTGAAGCAATATTCTGGATATGAACAGAGAAGAAATATACAAAAACAGCGCTAATTGAGCATAATAAGGAGAGTATAAACTCTACTGCAATAAAGGAATCTAGAAGGGGAGGTTGAATATATCTGCTAAGCCAACTACCAATACCCATAGCAAAGAGCATTAACGAAATAGTAAGCGCCCATTGTAAAACAGCATTCCCCAAGAGATAACTGGCCATGGTTGCCATAACATATTCGGCAACAATACCGGCCAAACCTGTTGTGAAGATGCAAGCCTTTAACACGAAACTGAGGCCAACACGAATTTTTTCACCCTGTGAGTCTGCTTCATTATTCAATTTTGAAGTCCTAACAGAGGAGTTGACTCTCACTCTTCACCTTTTTCGCTAATTATAAAACCCATCCGATCAGAAATGATGCTCCTATATATGAGAATGCCTCAATTGCGGCTGCACCGATATTTGGATTCTCCTGATTAATAAGTTCATCTGTTAGATGTTCCCCTGGAAGAAGTATTTTATCTGCTACAAACCTGATGATGGGGAGCAAAATTAATCCAAAAATAACGAAACTCCCAAATGTGTAAAAGTTCTCCTGCCAGGAGATAAAGTCTCCGCTAAGACCTATACGAATAATATTCCCGATTGCTATAATTAAACCGGCAAAGGCAACCCCCACAGCAGCGTTGTCCTTCTCTATCTGTTCATGCATATCATAAGGGATGATCCAGTTATAAATAAGCCCTGCTAAAATAAGAACAATTTGCCCAGCAATCCAGAAGACTGTCAGTGTAATCAGGTCTCCCCCCTCACCAGAGACAGCACCATACATAACAAGCCCCATTGCAATATGATTGGCCGCTTCCACAATACCTGTGCCTGCGTTCTTATCTTGAATAATTTCCTTTATATTGTCGAATTGATATAGTATTATTTTATCATTTATAATAATGGAGATATTCAGAAGAACTATTGAGATTATGCCATAAAAGAATATATCAATTACATCCTCAGCCCAACCTGATGATGGTCCATCCAATATCCCACCTATGGATAAGACTAGTCCCAGAAAATATCCAACAACGGCAAGGGCAAGAGCAAAATTGTCATTTTTTACAAGCTCTACCTTAAGATTAAATCTTGGATTTAGTTTATCATACACCCATTTGCCAAGAAATAATATTGCTAAAACAGCAACGAGATATATAAGCGCGGTTATAATTTGATCAAATAGCATGATTGCTCCTTAAAACATTTTATTCTAGATAATAAGCTACGCTAATACAAATTGATATGCACATCTGTGGACTGAAGATTGATCAACTACTACTGGTTTTACTTACCGAATCCAAAGCTGCGTCTTCTAAACCCGCTCATATTGCTGCGCCGCACTCGACTCCCAACCCGATCAGAAAAACGGGTTCTTCTTGCAAGGTCTCTCTCTCTTCGACGTTGGAAAAATGACCTATTGGTCTGTTTAGTATATGAACCGTTGGTGCCATACTCTCTGTTCTGGCCATAGTAGGGTCTCCCCGATGAACTGTATCTGCGGTAATTATCCCAATCACCCCGATATATTGGGCGACGAAACATCCCCAAGACAGTGCTCAACATGGCATACTTTCCGTAAAATTCCCAGAATGAGCCACCGCGTGAATCGTTTCTCCATTGTCCATACCTCGGATTCCCCACATATTGATAACCTGGCGGATGTTGAGAATCTGAAATGCCCCCGTCCCGGGTTTTTGAGGCTACAACCATGCCTAAGAAATTGGAATAATCATAAAAGGTCCTCTTATCGACCTTATGCCAATCTGTAATCTCACTCTGGTATACAGGGTCCTCTTCTGTCCCAGTATCATCAGCATATACAATTTTGTATCGATGGTAATAACTTGGGAAGAAATTGCCGTCCTTCTTCATATCCTGCAACATAATTGTATATTCTGAGTATCTATTCAAATCATGCTTCATGCGATCAATCGGGGAGGATGTTGAACAGGAGAGAGCAGTTAGAATAAAGATAATAAATATTACCATTTTTTTCACGATAAAATCTCCAAAATAAACTGATTTATTCTTCTTCAGGATCCCCGGGCAGGATATTGGTAAATTGATACTCTTCGACATAATAACCTATTGCAGCCTCAAATTCTGTCTCTCCCCACTGCTCAATAGTCAAGAAGTGTTCATCCTTCTCATCAATATAATCCCAATAGATAAACTCCTTTGGCGGGGGCTCGTTATTCTCATACATTAAGCCTGTGCCTGATTCATCCATAGTATAATGTCTCTCCTGGCATATTACTCTTTCTGGAGGATCATCATTTTGCATTATATAGTGTCTAATATTACCCTCAACAGCTCCAATAGGAATCTTTTGCGAGAATGTCCACTCCACATTATCATCTTCAGACCGCTCAAGATACCATCTCTCACGTCCTGAAATCAACTCCCACTCGTCAGCCTCATATCCCTCCCCAAAGTCGTAATGATTATATTCTGTCACCCTCCAGGTCTTCAAATCATAATCAACTAAATACCCCACGCAGAGTTTGGATAGGATTAAATCCTTTATCGGGTCAAATTCATCCTTCTTTTTCTTAAACATGTCCTTTATTGTCATGATACCTATCCCTAATTACTATATACGAATCACGGGCGCTAATTAACAACTACTTTCTACCCTTTACTCTTAACTATATCCTTGAAACCAACAATAATGTTACAATATAATTTCACTGACACTTATTTCGATAAACAATAATGTACCAATGCCAGATACACCTATATTACATAGTTGGAAACAAAGTAAAAAATAAAACCATAAAAGTCAAGATAAAATGACCGGATGATACTTGAATTCAGTTTAATTCTCAGAATCTCCTTTTCTCGGGGATTGCCTTATGGTAATAGGGATGAATATGGCTATATACAATAGTGATTATGGGATATTATGAAAAAGATTCTTTTTTCTATTACCATCTCTAAAAGAAGCAGATAAGGGGTATTCTCTATATTATTCCCAAATGCATTTAAAAAGAGAATCCTGCATTAATGCTGGCGCATATGTTCTGCAATAGCTGAGGTCAAACCAATAACCTCATTTGCAGCCTTTTCAGTTAATAATCCAATTCCACAGGCAGGGGTGATTAATGAATTGCGGAATAGCAACTCCCTCTCAATCCCTTTGCTTACTAATATATCGAGCGCATCATCTAACCTCTTGATTAGGTCATCTATAGTAACATCATCATTGTATTCTACTGTAGGAACTGCGCCCCAGGCAACGATGCCACCCCGTTCCAAATATTTACCGATAATATCTGGATAGAGCACAAAGTACTTTGAAAAGGCATAGGAATCGAAACTTATGATATCAATACCTGTCCCTAGTATCATATCCCAATCCGAGTTGCCACAACAGTGAGTGCCGATCAATATTTCCTCATGCTCCCTTATTGTATCAATAAGTTTTTCAAATATAGCCATAACCTTATCCCTTTCAAGGGACATGAATGCAGAGCCAAAACCAGCTAAGGATGGCTCATCAAAAAAAATGACTGGTTCCTTGTTGATCTTTCTGATCTCCTTAGCCTGCCACACTGCCTTCATGGCCAAACCCCGAATAATGGCATCTGACATCGAGTCATCATGAATGAGGGGTTTTCCATCTTCTCCCAGAATTGAATAAAGATATGTAACTGGACCTACAATCTGCCCCTTGATAAAGGGGTTATCCCTCTTTTCTGATTTTTCAAGCAGAGTATAAAATCCTCTGGCATAGTCTCGACTAATCTTAAAATAATCATAATCACTATTAATATAATGTTCATAAAACTCAACTAACCCCTCTTCCCTATCTGATGAGGAGTCGAGATGAACATCCTTATCACCTAAGGAAAACCTTATGCAGGGGAGGTTTTCACTATACTGAATCATCATCTCCTCCCGTAAATCTATATTGGCCAACTGAGGCCAATAAGGGAGATCCCCGCACTTATCTAAAATCATGTCGCATATTACATCAACATCTGTATGGGGCACACTACCTATGCCTGTAGCCTTACAGCTTATACTCGTGAGCCTCTCTATGTTTAGCATACTCCTGCCTTCTTGTTAAAATAAAATAATATTCCTTTGTAGTCGATAATATCTTTTTTGTCTGGATAGTCAAGTCTTCTTTATTTTGATGCAATTATTCATTAAAAGCTATAATGCTTATGCCTCTATATTTCATTTCGATTTCTCAATAGCAATACCTCGGATCGATTATAATCCTTGCTCAAACCTTAATCCAGATTAAGGGCTAAAATGTATATTTAAGATTTGCATAATATGATATTCCAGGCAATGGATAACCATGAAAATCTTCATAGTGATTGTCTCCAAGATTTTTAGCTTCAAGGTTTAAGATAAAAGACCACCTCATGATGGAAACACCCGCATTGTATTCCTCCCTATCTTTAGCGGGCAATAGATTTGCTGAATCGTAAAACATATCAGCATCATACATATATTCACAATAAAGCTTGATCCATCCGCATTTAATCTCAATCTTCCCAAAAAGGGATTCCTCAAACCTCCCTGGCAATCTCATTCCATCTGAAGCTTCAATCTCTCCCTTGTTTACTGTATCCTGCCATGTGTAGCTTCCAGAAAGGCCTAGATATTTCATTATATCAATGGCAAAGCCGCATTCAATTCCATTTATTTCTGCCTCTGAGATATTCTCTGCCTTGCCAGTGCCCCTAGCGCTGAATGCATGAGCGATAATATCTTCTACATCACTTCTGAAATATGCTGCGGAAAATGAAATTCTGCTCAATAAGCTATTATCAATAGACGAGTTAATTTCAAATCCAACGTCAAAATTTACACCCTTCTCAGCTTCAAGTTTATGATTACCCTCAAAAAAACCCCGATCCCCAAACAATTCAAGAAATGATGGCTCACGAACATATTTAGCGAAGTTGCTTTTAAAACATAGCCACGTATATAGCAGATATTTACATCCGATCTGGGGGCTGAAGTAATAATTGGTCTCTCGTCGCCCTGGCTCAGGCTTGCCGCTGAAATCCGTGCCGCTTTCCAATTTATCTCTGATGTAATGCCACCTAATAGCGGGTCTTATGATTAGGCTTCGCTCAAATAAAAAAAGGCTGTTCTCTATTCCAGCAGAAATAGTATCCCTTGAACTGGGATTAAATATATAATTATGTATATTATAATAGTTATCCGTCTTATATTCTTCTCTATTAGCATTAAACACAAATGTTGTTATGATATATTTCGTAGGCCATTCAAAGAAAAAACTGGAACCATATGCCGTTGTCATATATAGAGAATGCTGTCTACCAAGCCCAACAGCCCCATACCTATCGTCATACTCTTCCTCTTTATAGGAATAATTAAGCTGAAGGTATGTGTTAAAATGATATTCGGTAAGTTCATCAACTGTCATTTTCAGTGTGCTGATTATTCTATCTGTAAGTAAGGATGTATCGAATATATCAAGATTATTCCAGCAGGGCAGATTCTGATCTTTTGTAAAATACTGATTAGCAAGGTCAATCCGGATATTGCTCGTGAAGTCATATCCAAGCTTTACTAAAAGGTTCTGCTGATCAAATTGATTATTCCTTCGCGTTTCCCACCTATCATCAGTTTTATTGTATTGTGTGCCGTTGTCATTCAATATTTTAAAATCGTTATCGCTGCTAATATAATCACCACAGATTAAATAATCAAAATTACCTGGCTTATGATTTATTACTGTGACGAATTTGAGTGTATTAAAAGAACCATATCCAGCACTAGCGCTTCCCTTAAGCCCCTTTGAAGAGCGTTTTGTCTTAATATTAATAACCCCACCAATTGAAGCCCTGCCGAAATTTATAGGAGTGAGGCCTCGATATATTTCGATTGACTCGACATCTGACAGAGAAATACGGCTTAAATCGACACCTCCCCCTGATGATTCATTGAGCAGTATGCCATCCATATATACCAGCACCTGATCGCTGGAGGAACCTCGTAATGAAGCAGTGGAGAAGCTGCCCAATCCCCCTGATTGACGAACCTTCAGAGCAGCCTCCTTCTCAACAATCTCAGAGATGTCCGCCATCTTCCCCTCAAAACTCTCCCTGTCTATCACAGAGAGGAAGGCAGAGGTCTCCTTTATTGAAACATCTCCCGTCTGCGCTGTATCATCTTCAGATTCAGCAAATACTACTATCCTTCGAAGCAATAACCGGTTCTCCTCATCTATGGCAATTAGATGGCTTGTCATTGAGTGTATAATCATAAATACGAAAATCATACAATAACATCTCTTAAAATAATCCATTATCCAATGAACCATATCATCCCTAATGTTCCTCATTAAAGTGACCCTCTTTTTAAACATTACGAACATGGATGTCCCTTAGAAAATTATTCCCCTTGAGGTAAAAAAGCATCCCCTGCCAATGGCAGGGGATGATAATAATTGCCCTAATTCAAGCATAAATCGCACAATTTTATTCTGTAGTTTATTGATATAACTAATAAACGATTGTTGAGGTACAGAAGACGATCATCCCAGGATAAAGATTTGTCGAGATTGGGCCCTCTTCTATTTCATTAGTTGAGGGATCAATCACATAAATGCCAGCATGATTTATTGATCTATCCGAAACCCAGAGATTTCCACTTGAGTCAACTGCAATATCTTCAAGATTCCAGTCAAGGCTATCGCCGATTTTGCCAACATTATCTGTATCGATCTCTTTTGATGAAGGATTGAACGACCGTAATCTCATATTCCCCCAGTTAACATAATCAATAAAATACCCTATTGTTGAAGACACAATAGCGACATCGGTTGTTATATGGTCTTCATGGATAACACTGGCATCGACCTCATAATTAGAGGCATTTATCCTTTGAATCCCTGAATAATTACCAGCCCAATCACCCACAGCGGCAAGATAGATAAATCCATTCGAGTATTCAAGGTTACTATAGGGATTTCTGACTGACAACTCTATCCCCTTACGTCCATCGCTTCCCTGTCCTGTATCAATCTCTTCATCAGTAGCTACATCAAACACAGCAACATATGAGGGATTATCCGCAGAGAACCAATTATCTCTGTTAAGACGTTGCATTGTAATGAAGAGTTTGCCGTTAATAATAATCCCCCTGTCAGCCTCAGGGATGTTGTCTGAATCGCCATAAGCGGAGATATCTATTTCACCAATCTTGAAATCTGCGGCACTATCAGCTAATGGATTAACTATCCATATCTTACTGTAATCATAGCAGATCAGATAGGCCTTTGTCTCATTGATAAAAACCATGTCATGTACATTCGCGGGTGTTATATCTCCTACATTCTCAACTGCAAACTGAGTAATTACTGTGTCAGGATTATCTATTCTATATCTGGTTATACTATTTGCATCTGTTCTCTCTATGAGATAGAAAAAATCGCCATAAGCATCAACAATAACATCTGAGTTGCCAGATGGCGATAGATCGTTAGTGGCCTGGCGTGGTTTATCCATGGTTATGATTGAATGCGCAGCGCTAGACCAATCACTCGCTTGAGTTACGACAACAGCTCCACTGTTGTACGCATAAAAAGCCGGCGCATCGCTCCCTTCATCATCCTCAAGCTTATTGCAACCAAGAGCAAAAAATACGATACAAAAGATCATAAAAACTTTAAAAATAGTGAGACCTAACCTGAACTCTCTTCTAATACAATTAAATCCGATTCTTATTAGACTCATTACTGCCTCCTCTGTTTCTTAATATTTGTATATTAATTCCATTTATAATTGGGGTAAATCTTGTTTTGAAAACCCAGATTGCAAATTCTATTATCAAATGGCACTATAATAATAGTATCTCATTATTAAATATCTCTCATTGATCATTTATGTCATAATCCCCTTATTGTTATACTATTACCTATAGACATTAATAAAAAATCCCCAGACCATAATGGTCTGGGGATTACCCTTTTTATCCAAACCAAACCACTGCCCCTCCCTACCGACGAAGAGATGGCAGATATGCGCTGGCAGGTCTTCTGGCTCCCGGATCTACCTAATCGCTACGCCTTCCCATAGATATTATCTGCTTTTCCTTAAGGTATCTACAGTGGCTTAGCTGCAGCTTTCGTCCCCGGTTACAGCGGCGGGTCCGCACCCGTTTTTAACGGGTTTCCCTATTATCTCCCAAAGGGAGAACCTACGCATGTGTTTAATAATTGTAAGATTCTCTCAATATATTAGAAAATTATTTCTTCGAAGAAATATTAAAATCCTTACGAATACCATAATAAAAATTAATGGTTTCAGGTCAATAAAAATTTTTCATTTCTGAAAAATTTAAAATTCCCATCAAGTTTTCCACTTAAATAGATATTGTTCTATAATCAGCAACAGTTTAACAATTTATCAATTTTATAGCCGAGTGTGTCGATGTTGACTGGTTTCGCAATGTACTCATCAAAACCCTCATCAATTAGTTTCTCCTGATCGCCTTCCATCGCATGTGCGGTTATTGCCATGATAGGAACGTTATGACTGGACTTAATTGACTTCATAGCCTCTGTGCCGCTCATTCCCCTCATCTTAATATCCATTAGGATTAGGGCAATGTCTTTATATTCCTTCATTATTTTAACGCTTTCTTCACCGCTCTCTGCAGTCAGGCATTTCTGTCCACATCTTTTAAAGTATGCGCTAAGAAGATCCCTGTTTTCCTTTTGATCGTCCACAATTAGAATATATTCTTCCCTCTTTTGTGTCAGGGCTCTCTTCTCCTTTGATTCATCTGGTGCAGATGCTTTAACTACAGACAAAGATCTCACACAAGGGAGTAATACTGTGAAGGTGCTTCCCTTCCCAAATTCACTATCTACTAGTATTTCACCACTATGCGCCTCTATCAACTCTTTGGTGATGGATAGACCTAATCCAGTCCCTTCCAATCCACGAAGCATTGATTCAGAATTAACCTGGCTGAATTTTTCAAAAATATGTTTCTGATCCTTCAACTTAATTCCTATTCCAGTGTCTATGATCTTCGCCATAAGGGTGCCCATGCGTTCAATCGTTATGATCTTCACGCTTCCACCCTGATCTGTAAACTTCACAGCATTGTTAAAAAGGTTAAGAAATATCTGCTTCAGCCATTTCTCATCTCCATAAACCTTTGCCCCCTCTGACTCAGTGCTATAATGAAGTTCTATTCCCTTCTTCTCAGCCTGAGGTTGTATCAACTGAATGCATGATTTGATTATATCGTGTATTAAATTTGGCTTCATATTAAATTCTATTTTACCACTCTCAATCTTGGCCAAATTCAAGATGTCGTTTATTAATGAGAGAAGGTATTCGCCGGATGCGACAATGTTATCTAGATGTATATCATAGTCCTCTGGTTCATACCCCAATCTCATAAGCTTTGAGAATCCGAGAATTGAATTTAGAGGCGTTCTAAGTTCGTGACTCATGTTTGCCAAAAACGCGCTCTTGGCTCGATTGGCAGACTCCGCCATCTCCTTAGCCCTTATCAGCTCATCGGTGCGTTCATCAACAAGCTCCTCTAAATTATCCTGATATTTTCTCAGTTTTTCCTCTGCCTGTTTTCTCTCAGTGATATCACGCATTATAGCAGTGACAAAGCTTTTCTCATCCGTCTCCCAGGAGGCTAACGAAAGCTCGAGAGGAAACTCAATACCCCCCTTTCTCAATCCACTCAACTCAATTGTCTTATCTGAATTTGATTTCAAAATTGATAATATTCTATGTATGTCGTTCCCATTTGCATCGTTAAAAGATGCTGGCAATAACATAGCAATTGATTTACTAATTATTTCATCAAAAGAATAACCGAACATTGTAATTGCGGTATTATTCAGAAAAACAATCATTCCATTGCTATCAGCAGTTATAATAGCATCACTTGCTGTCTGTGCAACCGTACGAAAGCGCTGTTCACTCTCTTCAAGTTTTTTTAGATATCTGCTATTAATCAATGATATTGAAGCAAGCTCTCCAAAGGCTGTTGCCATTTGAATATCTCCTTCCGAAAACCCCCCAGCCTTATTCGCCAAGGCAATTAGACCCAGCACCCTTTCTTGATCTGATATCGGAGCAAAAAGAATGTTATTCAATTCCATGTACCCTTCTGGCATATCTGTACTCAATCTGCAGCTATATAGGTTATTATCAATAAAAGTCTTTTTAGTGTGAAATGCTATATCCTGTAATCCTATCAATGGCATCTGCAGATCATCATCCATTGAATAAGGACCTTCCCCTGAGTCCATAAATAATATCTCATTCACATCTATTGATTCATTTTTTAAGACAACATATCCGACAGCAGCCCCGATTAGGCCTTTGCAGGTATCGAATATACACTCTATTGTATATTCAAACGACTCTCCATGCATGATATATTTAGAGGCTTGAAGTAGGCCATTGACCTCAATTTGGGACTGATAGAACCTTTCAAGGCTATCCTGTAGAACATTGGATGACCACTTACGATCAATTATTCTGCTCAACCGTTCTGCAATTTCATCTATTAAGTTTCTCTCCTCCTTTGTGAATGGTCCCTCATAAATGTCAGGTTTCTCTTCAAGGTAACATACTTCTACAACTCCCATAATCTTTCGATGCATTATAATATCGGCCGATAGAATCCATTCAGTTTTATTATAATTATCTGTCTTATACTCTTTATCTTTATATATAATTCTTGCACAGGTTATTCCTGAGTATTGCCAAGATTGAGACAAGAGATTTACAATATTATATAATATTTCCTCTATTGTAATATTTGGATGATCTTCAAGTTTTGAAAGGCTATAGAGACAATTTAATTCCTTTATGCGTTCGCCATAATCATGCAAAAGTTCCTCTATCTTCTCCTCTGCTTTTTTGCGTTCAGTTATATCTCTACCAATCCCGCATATACCTATTATTTCTCCATCAGAATTTTTATGATACCCCCCAGATAATTCATATGCTATACGCTGCATATCCTTAGTTACCAAATCTGCTCTTATTACTACAGACTCACCCATCTGTAATAATTTTATAGCTTCAGCTACACGTTGAGCATCCTCTTGTTTGAAAAAATCAGTTGGAACTCTTACGGTAATCTCCTCATCACTGAAGCCGGTAGCCTCGTTAAATCTCTTATTCCACCTTACAGGCTTTCCATTAAAATCGAAGACATAAAAAATATCTGTGAGAGTATTTAGTGCATTTTCTGTAAATTTTTTCTCAGCTAGTAAAGAGTTCTCTAGCTTCTTACTATTTGTAATATCCCTATGAACCGCTACAATTTCCTTGGGATTTCCATTAATATCCCCAATAACAGTGATATTAATGCTTGTTGGGAATTCCCTTCCTTCTTTATGTTTTAATATGTATTCGCTGGTCTCTATTGGCTTCCCAGATAATAGATTACTTATTTCTTTGTAAAACTTATCCTTGTGCTGTTCTGAAATAAAAATATCCGCAGGGGTTTTTCCAATTACTTCCTCTCTAGAGTATCCCGTTTGCTCTGCCGCAGCGCTATTGATGTAGATAATCTTCCCTTGCATGTCAGTAATTGTGATGCCATCGATCATCGTTTCAAGCACAATAGCATACCTTCTTAAATATTCCTCCACCCCTTTACGAATGGTTACCTCTCTGAAAAAACCAATAATGCATTCCCTTCCATAAAAATTATCTGTAGTTGCATTAATATCTGCATAAATTACCTTATTATCCTTTGTTAATAAAGGAATATTCTCTGCTAATGTTTTATCTCCTCTTGCTTGAGCCTCAAATTCAGAAATGACATATTCCCTACTTTCTCCTGGATGAATATCAATTACAACCATTCCTAATATCTCTTCATCACTATAACCTAACATCTTACATATTGATGAATTAGCATATTGAAATTTCTTTGTTTTAATGTCTGCAATGAGTATCCCATCCGTGCTTGCTTTGAAAAAGGTACTATATGCATTTTCCATTTCCTGTGAGATATTATCTGATTGATTGTGAATAGTAGTGTCGATAAAAACAGCATTAACAGCTGGCTCTCCATGGTACTCAATACGGTTAGCATTCATCCCTACTATTCTCACAGTCTTATCCTTCATAATAAAACGAGACTCAAAGTGCTTCTGAGACTGCATTTGCTCAGATATAATATTCTGATAGTGTTGCAAAAAGGCCGTGATATCCTCAGGGCTTATGAGAGCCTCAACGCTTGAATGTTCAGGAGATAGCAATTCATGAATAGCATATCCCAAAACATTAGCAAAGGCTGTATTAACAAAAGTGATGCATGGTGAAGCGCCCTGAAATATCGCTAATCCATAGGGCAATTGTTCTATCAATCTTCTATATTCATTTTCACTATTTATTAGTCTCATTTCAAGTTCATGCTTATAAAGAGCAACCTCAATAACCGAATATAACTCACATTCCTTGAAAGGTTTTGTTAAATATTCATATGAACCGGTTTCTATTGCTCGATTTTGAATTTCTATATCAGCATTGGATGTTATGAAAATGATTGGAATATCAAAGCTGGAATATATAATATCAGGGAGGGGAATTCCATCTATGTTATCGTTGAATTTGATGTCAACTAATATTATATCTGGTCTTTCATTCTCAACAATTTTGACTGCCGTCTCGCTTGGGTCCAAAATGCCTACAATTTCCCATCCCCTTTTCTCAATAGCTTGTCTAATAAAAGTTACTGCAGTCTGTGTATCTTCCACTATGAGTATTTTCGGCTTACCCATCATCTTCCCTATAAATCGTATAATTCTCCAATTGCTTAATGTTAACTCAGCTTAGAATAAATGTAAAGAAAAAATAGAGATATCGTTATGTCCTATCCATTGTGTTTTGAATAAATTAAACATACATGTCAAATAACGGAAAAAGCATCATTTTTTCGTCGATGTTTTTCAATTATCCGATATGAAAAACTGACAAAAATAATTCTTAAAGAACGATTGCTTATGACGAAAGGTCATTATCGCGCTATTTAAGAAATACAAATTAAAGGTTATTCAGTCACTTGTTTTTTTGGATGGCGCAAGAGAAAACTTTTTTAGGCTTCCAGAATATTTTAATTGCAACGAATGAATGTTCAAGATATAAGTGCTTCGACGCTGATTGAATAAGCATTTATATAAGTATATGTACTCCATAAATCGTGATGTTTTTCCTGGCAAAGACTGGAATTCCCTTTTCACTACTGTGTAAATGAGTATGCGCTAATATTGTTAATAAGTATCTTATGAACAGAAGCGGCTTTCAAATAAAGTTGAAACATTCAAGACTGGATATTACAAATTCCCAGCCTTATTTACCAAAATTCATAATTGGAGTGAATATTGACATTTAACAAAGGATGAACAATGAAAAATATTTAGCCATGTTGAATATTTTAAAAAATGTTTTTGGTTTTCAGGCCTTTCGTCCTAACCAAGAAACAATAATATCAAACATAATCAACAAAAGGGATGTCTTTGCGGTGATGCCTACTGGAGGTGGTAAATCACTTTGCTACCAATTACCTACAATGATGATGAATGGAACCACGATAGTAATAAGTCCACTTATCTCATTGATGAAGGATCAAGTTGACGCAGCTCTTGAAAATGGAATATCAGCCGCTTATCTGAATAGTTCATCAACACATGAGGAGATGTGTGACACATACCGAAAGCTGAGAAGCAATATCTTAAAACTGCTTTACATTGCACCTGAACGCTATGCGATGCAGAACTTTATTGAGACACTAAGAACCATACCCTTATCGCTTTTTGCTATAGATGAGGCTCATTGTATCTCTGAATGGGGGCATGATTTCCGTCCAGATTATATGAGTCTTACCAATATTACATCACTTTTCCCTCATGTACCGATAGCATCATTTACAGCAACGGCCACTTCCATTGTTCAGGATGATATTATCGATAAACTTAATCTCCGTTCTCCCTATATTGTTCGTGCCTCTTTTAATCGTCAGAATCTCTTTTATCATGTTAGAGAGAAGATAGATATTGAAGCAGAAATTATAAAATTCATCTTAGAACATCCTAATGATCCAGGCATAATATACCGCACTACACGTGATTCAGTAATCAAGTTAGCTGATTTCTTGGTATGTCATGGAATCAAGGCACTCCCTTATCATGCTGGGATGACTATGATCGATCGAAAAAATAACCAGGATGCATTTAACAATGATGAGGCGACTGTTATTGTAGCAACAATTGCCTTTGGTATGGGCATAGACAAGTCAAACGTTCGATATGTAATTCATGCTGATTTACCTAAGAATATTGAAAGCTATTACCAAGAGACCGGGCGTGCAGGACGCGATGGCGAACTGGCAAATTGCATTCTATATTATGGTAGGGGTGACATACCCAAGATTAGATATTTTATAGATCAGATAACCGATGACAAGGAGCGATCTATTGCAATAGAGAAATTGAATCATACAATCAGATATGCATTGCATAATGTATGCAGAAGAAAAAAACTTCTTGAATATTTTGGAGAGGATTATCCCGCACAAAATTGTAAAGCCTGTGATATATGCGTTGGTATAATTGAAAAGATTGACATTACTATTGATGCTCAAATTTTGATGTCAGCAATGATGAGAACTGGTTTGCGTTTCGGTATTACATATTTAATTGATATTGTTACTGGAGCGAATACAAAGCGAATACGTGAATTTGGACATGATAAGATAAAAACCTATGGCGCAGGCAAGGATAAGGATAAGGATAAACGATATTGGCGATTCTTAGTGGATGAGCTTCTGGCTCAAGAGATTATTTATCAGGACGGAAATGAGTATCCAGTGCTTAAGATAACAAAAAAGGGATACAATGTTCTATATGGATTTGATGAAGTTACTGCGCTGAAAAAGGAAGAGAAAATTGAGGAATCGGAGAACACTGCAGATATTTGTATCAGATCCTATGACGAAGTGCTTTTTGAACGTCTCCGTCTTCTGCGAAAAAAAATTGCTGATAAGCATGATGTCCCTCCTTATATAATTTTTTCAGATAAAACCCTACACGATATGTGCAGATACTACCCCACAACGATAATTGACATGAGAAAGATAAGCGGTATTGGAGAGATAAAGCTAAAGAGGTATGGCCTAGATTTCGTTAATGAGATGAAGACATATCTTGATGAAAATCCAAAAAACAATTATATGGGACCACCCCCTTTATCTACTAATATTGTAAAGGAAAGAGTAAAAGGCGAAACTATTGAAAAGACATATCAACTTTTCAAGCAAGGACTAAATGTTGAAGAAATTGCGAAAAAACGCGATCTTGTAATTCCTACAATAATTGGACATTTAGAAAAACTGATTAGAGCTGGGCGTGATATTGAAATTGACCGTCTTATTGATACTGACAAGCGTAAGGCAGTAGAGGAATTATTTTCATCACAGCTGAGTTGGGAACTTCGTCCTATTATTGAATATTTCAACAATACTGTAAGTTATGACGAGGCTAAAATTGTGAGAGCCTTTATGCAACATGAAACCTCAATAAGAATTTCAGAAGTCTGAATATTCGTGTTCTATATAATGCAAAGCTAATTTATGTAATAACAAATAAACTACTTCGTCCAACATCAGAAACTACTTTACTAACAAAAATGTTAGTGCCATGTATTTAATATCAATATTGATAGCTTGTATAATATACACAAGGGCACTAAAACTAAAAAATCAGTATCACTCTATGCATTACTGTTACAAGCTACTAACTTCAGCTATAACAGTAGACTCCCCTCAAAGGACGGTTTGCCTGTGGTTGATCGCTTCTGTTCGATGCAATTATTGATGGTGAAAACTGTAATTCAGTTTGGCTTGAAAACTTTTATAATCGATTATAAATAAATTTTGGAATTACATGTTTCCTTCTGTTTAATATTACACCAATAATATTTGCCTTATTCTGTACAAGCGGTTCAATAGCGTTCTTTACAACTTGACGGCGGGTTTTCCCTTCATGCACTACAAGAATAACTCCATCTACATGTGTTGAGAGCAAGATCGCATCAATTGAGTTATTCAGATTAATGCAATCGAAGATTACTACGCCATATTTCTCTTTCAGTGAACGAATTGATTTTTTCAACCCACCTCCGCCTAACGCTGCAACAGGATCATTTGTAGTTTTGCCTGCGGATAAAACAGATAGGTTAGGATCAGCATTATGAATCATATCATTCTTTTCCTCATCAAAAATATTAACAAAGCCGGATTCATTGTTAAATCCAAAAAAATCGTGTATTGAAGGATATCTGAAATTGGCGTCAACTATAAGTACTTTTTGACCTAATTTTTGAGATAAACAGAAGCCAAGGTTCACAACAATGGAAGTAGTCCCCTCATGTGCCTGAGCAGAAATAATTAGAATTGTCTTTAATTTATCTTGTTTCATTGTAGAATATAATTTGTCTGAGAGGATTCTGTAAGATTGAGTATAAGCACTTTCTTTCTTTGCATCCTTAATTATTACCTCCTCATTTAGTCTTTTGTTTAAAATTGATCCAAAGTATGGCAGGTTAAGAAATGATTCAATATCCTGAGGCGATTTAAAGGTATGATTGATATAATCAAATACAAATGCAAGCATTATACCTATAAATATACTCATAATGAGAGCAAGAGTAATTATAATTCGTTTTGACTGACCTGTAGGTGAAAATGGAATATTTGCCTGTTCAACCGTCTTAACACTTGCTTTGCCAATTGCACTTAGGGTATCAATCCTTGCGCCTGAAAGGGTTTCGTTCATGTGGTAGATATTGTTCTGCAAACGAATTACTTTGGGGTGCCTTTTCCCGAATTTTATTCTGAGTTCTGCAAGCTGTTGCTCTAAATCAAATATGCAATAGGAACGACTAACGACATTAGCTATCTCAGCAGCCCGTTGGGCGCTAAAATCCTTAACCTTAATAATAAATAAATTCGTATCCCTTATTGATTCTACTTCAATGTTTCTCTTTAAATACTGTTCTGCTCTCCGGAAAGCAACCTCTCTTCTCTCCACAGGATTAAGTTCTACAAGTTTTTCATTTAATTTCTTTAGCCTGTAATCTATCAGATACTTCTTTAGATCTGAACAAAATCTTTTCTCATAATCAACTGGACGTTCATGAAGCTTAAGCGCTCTAACTGCCCGTTCTAGCACTGGTCTGGACTTGACAATCTCACTTTGTGTTCGCGCTATTAGACTTCTACTTGACCCGGTCAAATCCCTATAGTATGGCGATACAACCTGCTTCTCGCCAGAAATTAGCATCTTAACATATGACTCATACATTGGTGTTTGTAATTGTAATCCAATTATGGACGTTAACATTACTACGAAGATTGTGATAAAAATGATTACCTTTTGTCTGAAAATTATACTCAGCAAATCTCTAAGCGTAAACTCGTTTGCATTGGTATTATTTCCCATTTATAGCTCCTTGATTCGTGGGTTTACTCATGTAAAGCCGTGAGTTGTACTATATTATTTTGCCTTCCTAATGATTGTAATACTGTATGGAGGGATGTCAATAAATCAGTCTAAGTTGGATCGAAATGTCACCACTTGGTTATTTTTAGAATTATTTCCAATATGAAATTATTACCATAACCTCATATATTAAGTGAATGTCTCTAAAACAAATTACCAATTATTGCACCTTAATCCTTTTAATGGAATAAGTATAGATATTATCAAGATATTTAATGCTAATCTATATCCCTTTCGAACTCTTCATTTAAGGAGATGTCAATCCTCTATATACTATATTGTATAAATATTACGCTACTATTTATTAAAAGAGTGACGACGATACTACGATTATATCCCCGGGCTGCACCATAATGTCTGCATCTGAGTTTCCATTCATCACTGATTTGAGATCTATTTTAATTGTATTATACCCTGGCCTTCCCTTTCTGGGTCTGAGTACTTTGACACGACTTGATGAACCAAATTTTGTAAATCCTCCCGCAATAGAAATTGCCTTTAGAACAGTGGTTTTTTCACCTAGAGTATAGGTACCTGGTTTGTTTATCTGACCAGAAATTGTGAATTTTCTGCTTCGTGATTCAATTAGGTAAACTGAAATAATCGGATAATTCAAATAACCATCGGATAATTTTTTCAATATATACTCTTTAATCTGTTTAATAGTCCAACCTTCAACACGAACACTTCCAATATAGGGAACAGTAATCAAACCATCAGGTGAGACAATAACTCTATCTGTAGACTCTTCAGGCTCTGATATTTTTATTTCAATAATATCTCCAATTCCAACGGTATATGGGACTGCGCCCTTATTCGTCTCAGCACTACCTATAATAGAAAAAATTGTTAAGGGATATAATATAATCAATAAAAAACTAATATGATAATTCACTATTTTATCCTCCTTCTAACACGATAAAGTATAACTATTAAGCAATAATAAATTATTGGAATTTCGATATATACAAAACTATAATTATAAATCAATCTTTATACCAAAGAGCACCCTATTCTTAACATATTCACTGACGCCAGTGTCAGAATTTCTCTGTGAGTAAGTATACTGTATAAGACTTTCAATTGTTTCACGAATATCATAGTTAAAGGATATGTCTACTCCTACTAGATTATATGTCCTTTCTGAAAAAACAAATTCTGCAAAACCATAAAAGCATGAACAGTTACAAGATAACCTCTCACGCAATTGTCTTTTTATAGAACCTGAAAACCGCCAATTGTTGGTTACATCCTGACTATAAGTAGTAAAATAATATTGTTTTATGAATAGAATTCGTATACTAGATTTATCATCAATATCATCTACAATTGAAGCAGAAATAAAAGGTTTAGTGTAGTGTTTATTATTATAGGATACAATGAAATCCAATCCTGTCTTGCATTGGAAATGAATTTGATCAGTAAAGTATTGTGTAAATTTAGCCGTTGCTCTTTGTGCAGAGGCGTCATCTCCAGGTTTGAACCTAATATGCTCATATTCATATAAAAGTGATAAGGTTGTTCCATAAATCAGTGAGTATTTAAATTCTAATCCTGGGCTGTTAAAATATGAATCGCTTAAATCACTTCTTGATCTTTGATCAAGTTTATTAGAATAATGTGCTGAAAGAGCAAGTTGCTCAGAAAAAAATCTGGAATAGGTTAGGTTTAATCTATTTCGATTGTAAGTGTATCTGCCATCTGTATTTCCAAATTCATCTTCAAAGCTACTCTGATCTACCTTATCACGAATAAATAAATTCTTAAGCGTAAATTGATCACGAGCTGTTAATTCATTATTAAAATTTATGTTAATATCTTGAAAGTTGTTATTGAAATCACAGTTATCAATGTAGATTTGTTGATTTATATGGCCAATCAATTTCAAAGACATTGTCTGATCAGTATGTTTTACACCTAATCCCATTATTAATTCTGTGATGAAGTCATTTATTTTATTTTTATCAGCATAGGTTATATTATCATCATAGATCTCATCTACTTGACTCATAAGAATTATATCAAATCCAAAAACAATTGTACTAAATGATAATAGAAAGGATGTAATACAAAGGAATAGAAAAAAAATAATCTTATACATAAAAATAGATACTATGATATAAGTTAATAATCATTAACATTTTTATATACTTATAACAGCTATTGCATACATTTATAATTGCATAATAGTAATTTAATCCTCGTTTAATTCTCATTACAATAGTTGTTTAGTAATAGGTTGTAAAAAAAGTAATATATTATGCCTTTCATATTTTCAAGCACCCTTAAGTTATTTATGATTATTTATATGTAGCATTGATTCTTTTTATTCTTTATCATGAATCAATATGAGTATTAACTTATTATATTGATTATCTTGTTTTTTATTCTAATCCTCTATATAGTATTGTAAAGTGTTTTTTGGTTGTATAATCAACCCTTTTCATATGTGTTTTATTAAAAATTCAACGTTCTTCCAGGTTTGTAATAATAGATTAGGGATGCTCATATGAGAATGTCTAAAAAGTACTTGCCATTTAGCATGGTTAACATCAACTTTGTAAAAATCCTGGAGATTACACCACTTGATGGAGAGAATCACCACTAATCTGGTTTTTAGCTGTGTGATTTTCAGTACATCTGAATCTCCTTAGATAACATTGAAGTTATTTATGATAAATCCTATATATTTATTACAGATAACCCACAAAAGGGCTATCTTTATTATATTATTTAATGCATTTTAATATTAGATATTAACAGATTTCCGAACCATACATGTATTAAGGATCGGATTTGTAAACAGAATGGAGTAATGTAATGGATAGGGACAGAAGAGAGTTGTTTTCTGAAAAAATAACTGCCGGTAGCAGAACCTATTTTTTTGATGTAAAAAAATCTGCAAACGGATCGAAATACCTGCTAATTAGTGAATCTAGAAAAGATGAAGAGGGATCATTTGAGCGTAATCGAGTGATGGTATTTGAAGAGCATCTAATTAAATTTCACAATGCCTTAGAAAAAGTTGTTCAATTTGTTACAGAGGCAGAAGAAGCATAAACCAAAATATATTTTTATTCCTTACTATTAGGGGTAGTAAATTAAATGGGTAGGTTACACTATTTTGTACATGTCATTCCGGTTGAAACGAAGTGGAATACCCCTATATTTAAAGAAAGATCTTCATTATTTTAGGATAAAGGGAGATTCCCGCCTTTGTAGGAAGAACATAGATTAGAAAATTACTTACTAAATTAAACTACTACCCTATTAGGTGTAAAAAGAATACGCCGCTATTGATTGCATTGACTCGTAATCAGCATACACACCTATACATAATAGCAATTATATTAGCGATAAACAGATATAGTCAATTATGGGAATTGTAAATAAAGTCCATTATAGGTGGTTAGTTATGTTCATTAATAAGATAATAAGCTGCAGTTATGCAGATACATAAAACACTAACCAATTCCAGAACCGAAAGCATACCGAATTCAGCTAAATACAAACCGACCAGATCATCAAAGTAATGGAATGATAATGAATTGATAATAAACAGGCTGATTAAAACAATAAGACTATCATAGGCAATGATAATCTGCCAGCCTATCCATTTAACAGCCGAAACTGAAAAGATTATCAGACAAAAACCAACAGTTGCAACAAGAGTTGCGATCATTCGCTGTACTGCCTCGCGCTCATAATACCATCCCAGTAATCTGAATAGTTGTCTGCATATTTCGGTCAACATAAAATTCATTCGTAATTGCTCAGAAATTCCAAGTAAGAGGAGAATTAGGGACAAACTGAGCCACAATATACAGTAACGATTACATAAGTGTGATGAATTGATGTGTCCAGCATGAAGAGCACACCATCCACACAAGATCACCGCTAATATATACATTATATAAATAACAGTTTCAATACTATCCTTCTTATTGGACGATTCAAGATTATAAGTAAAGCGATCTGTTGATAACTCATTAGAGATGTCAGGGCTAAACACATGCGGTACTATAACTTTTAATTCAGGTTTTCTTATACTGCTATTATCAGAAAGAACTGGTATCAGATCTGTTATTGCTACTCTAGCCCTCTCTTCCCAATGACCAGATTTACTCAAATAAATTATCACTACAATGAAGTGTATTCCCTTCTTATTCTTGACTCTCATGCGGAACGCATGTTCCCCACTCCCTTTTATTTTGGGATAAGGACGACCTGATGACATCAAACCGACATGATCGCCATCTCTATTTGCCCAATGCATATCTACACACAAAAAGGTATTTTCATTTACTCCGTTGTAATTAATTATTAAATCGATATCTTGACCAATAATAATCTGTTGAGGCATGGATATTGCACACCATTCAACTAATTGACTCTGATAATCGAGCAGATGCCATACAATATAAAAAATTATATAACATATTAACAATATTCCAGATGCATTCTTTATATATCGGATTATAATATTTCTGTTTCTCCATTTTATAAAATGCAAAAAAATATTCAGCATATTTATTATCTCATAGTTTAATATAGAAACATGGATTCTCACAATCAGTTACAAAAATAAATTTAGTATGATTAGTCTATTATATTCCTTTTGTTATTATAATAGCATTATCCTCTTTATCCATATAATAAGATGTTAAGATATATTCAGAGAGCATGTAATTTGTAAGAATGATTGATGAGACAGTACAGCAGGTTAGGGTGAATCCTCAATCAATGAAAATTAGGGAGTAATAAAAGCAGCTATAAGTATACTACTTTCAAAATAAATAAGTTTATACAATTGAAGATATCTATGCAAAATTTACTAATAATTTTCTAAGCTATTCTAATTATTATCCATACAATATATGAATATGTATTTATATCAATTTGTTGCTGTCTAAAAGGATTGTAACTGGTCCAGTGTTTACTAAGCTGATCTTCATATTCGCCTGGAAAATACCAGATTTTACTTTATTATAGATCGACTTACAAAACTCCAAAAAATCATTATATAATATCGCAGCCTTTTCTGGAGACATTGCATTTGAATAGGATGGCCTTCTCCCCTTTCTCGCATCCCCTAATAGAGTAAATTGGGAAGCAATCAACAACTCACCACTAATATCGAGCAGAGAAAGATTCATCGATTTATCATAATCATCAAATATTCGTAAATGAATAATCTTATTAACAATATATTCAATATCCTGTAAGCCATCATCCTTATGAAATCCAACCAGCGCAAGAATTCCTTCGCCAATTGAAGAAACAACCTGACCATCTACCTCAATCGAGGCACTAAGAACCCTTTGAACTACAGCTATCATATCTACCGCTAAAAATTGTATTCGAAAGAATACTTCAATTGAAGCCCTGAATCCAATTAAGCAAAATCACTACCAATATTAAAATATATGATAGATAGATTACTTCAACTTTTCTTTTAATTCATCTTCAGGCCGTGTCCCCACAAGTCTCTCAATCTCCTTTCCATTATCAAAGATAATAAGTGTGGGGATCGATTGAATATTGTACCTTGCAGCAATATCCCGACTCTCGTCTGTGTTAACCTTAGTAATTTTAGCATCAACTTCGCCTGATTGAGCTATCCTCTCTAATATTGGGGCTTGCATTCTGCATGGCCCACACCATGGCGCCCAAAAATCAACCAACACCTTCCCCTTGTGCCCTAAAACCTCATTATCAAAACTAAAATCATTTACCTCTAAAACACCTGCCATATATCCTCCTATTGTAATAAATAAGTTTAAGTAAATATTAATGATTAAACTATCTTCTCAAGTGGAGTATATTTTTCAAGGAATACCCTTCTATCACCACTTCCAAACTTTATTGTAAATTTCACATTATCGCCCTTACCCTTTATCTCGGTTATTCGACCTACACCATACTTTGGATGCATAACCATATCACGAATGTTAAAGCTACAACCCTGCCTGGAATCCAGTTCGTCAGGCAAGCTGAAATCATTCCCATATTCAGATTTATGATGATGCCATCTGCCTGTAAAACCTGGTGAGACATGACTGCTATCGTAGTGTTCAGTTTTGTTTATCAATCTTTCAGGTATTTCAAAAATAAATCTTGAAGGATTGTTACAAACCGTTCCATTAAATCTCCTTCTTATCTGTGCATTTGTAAGAAATATCCTATTCATTGCTCTAGTTATCCCCACATAACAGAGTCTTCTCTCTTCCTCTATACCCTCATAATTATTGCTGGAATTGATTGAATTTATATGAGGGAATATATCCTCCTCCATTCCTGTGAGGAAAACAACTGAGAACTCCAATCCCTTGGCGTTGTGAACTGTCATAAGGGTGACATAATCTGATTCTACCTGGGATTCATCCAAGGGATTCTCTTCAGAGGTAAGTAGAGATATGTCCTGCAGAAACTCATCAAGACTTGCATTACCATTCCTCATCTCATAATCATTAACACTATTCATAAATTCATCGACATTCTCTAACCTAACCCTCCCATCAATAGAATCATCCTCCTGCAGACTCCTTCTGTATCCCGACTCATCAATAATCATATCAATAAATTCAGAAAGCCTTAAATTTTCAGGGATCTCCTTCACAAATTGAATTCCCTTTTGGACTAGTTGACAAAATTCATCTATCCCTTTATGAGTTCGTCCCTTGCTTATATACCCCCTTTTGATTACATCCCATTCAGAAATTCCATCGGATTTGGCAATATCCCTCAATCCAGCAATTGTGACACTACCGATCCCCCTTGATGGAGTGTTTATAATTCGAAGAAGGGAAATTGAATCATTGGGATTTGAGATGATCTTAAGATATGATAGGATATCCTTTATCTCCTTTCTATCGTAAAATTTTAATCCTCCCACTATCTTATAGGAAATATTTTCTCGTCTCAAATACTCTTCAAATACCCTAGATTGAGCATTAGTTCTATAAAATATTGCGAAATCACTGTTTTTCCAACCCTCCATTCCTTTTAGAGATATTATATTATTGATTACATATTCCGCTTCACCATACTCATTATTTGCCTGACACCATGTAACTGGTTCTCCATCACCCTTCCAGGCCCTAAGGGTTTTTTCTTTTCTATTCTGATTATTCTGAATAACTAGAGATGCGGCCTCCAATATAGGCGATGTTGATCGATAGTTCTCTTCCAACACTATTACTTTAGTATCGATATAATCTCTCTCAAAGTTCAGAATATTCTCGATATCAGCCCCCCTCCATGAATAGATTGATTGATCATCATCACCGACAACGCATATATTTCGACTTGAAGATGAAAGAGTCTTACAAATTAGATACTGGGCATGATTTGTATCCTGATATTCATCAATCATGTAGTATTTCCATCGAGATTGCAATTCCCTCAGTACATCTTGATTATTCTGTAAAATTTCAACTGTTTTTATAAGAAGATCATTAAAATCAAGCGCACCATTATATTGAAGTCTTTCCTGGTATCTTTTAAATACCTCCTGAAAGTTGAATAGGGAATGATTTGGAATTGATGATACAAGGTGAGACTCATCAAAGGAGTGAGCCTTATCCTTTATTTCTGATATCTTTGAAGCAATCATAGATGGTTTTATCTTTTTCGGATCAAGTCTCATCTCAAGCAAGATTTCCTTGATCAGCACTTCCTGATCTCTGGAATCATAAATGGAAAACGAACGAGGAATTCCATTCAGTTCGCCATATCTTCTAAGTATATATGCAGCAGAGGAATGGAATGTCTTAATAAACACGCTCTCTCCGACCATCCCGATTATCTCAACAATCCTCTTCCTCATCTCCTCAGCAGCTTTATTGGTAAAGGTTACTGCCATTATATTATATGGAGAAATCTTCTTCTCATGTATCAGATAGGCAATTCTATAAGTAATAACCCGGGTTTTTCCTGAACCAGCCCCTGCAAGGATTAGGAGCGGACCATCTGTATGTAAAACAGACTTTTTCTGATTCTCATTCAATTTATTTAGCAATTCCATTGATTACAACCCCAATTCCCTGTAACGATGATTTTAAATCTTTCATGGTCTGTACTATGTTACATTCAGGCAAAGAGGAAAGGAAGAGGTTACCATAACTCTTTGTAAGAATTCTAGAATCGAGAACCGCAATAAGACCCTTATCATTTCTACTCCTTATCAACCTTCCAAAACCCTGCTTGAATCTTATTATTGCGTTAGGCACCTGATAGTTGTAGAAAGAATTCAAACCTTGTTCCTCAATCTTCTCAATTCTTGCCTGAATCATTGGCCTGTCCGGAACGTTAAAGGGCAACCTCATAAGGATTACACCCCTTAATAGATCTCCAGGGAGATCTATTCCCTGCCAGAATGAATGAGTTCCCATCAATATCGATCCATCATCTTCAATATATTGCACTATCGCCTCTGTGGCTGGGAAATCCCCTTGAGCATAAATAGGGAAATCTACCAATTCAGTAAGTCTCTCCCTTACCTCTCCAAGCATCCTATATGAGGTGAATAGAATCAGACAATTGCCCTCCAGATGATTTATTATTTCAGCGGAGATTATGGACGCCTGATCAATGAATGACGGATCATTAGGGGGCGCTGTTTCCTCACCTAAATATAATACAACCTGTCTTTTATAATCAAAGGGGGAACTTAAGAGGAGGGACCTATACTCATAAATCCCCAACCTGTCAGCAATAAAGGAAAAATCATCCCTATTAGCAAGGGTGGCTGAAACAAATAGACTACTATCATAAAAGGAATTAACCTCATCATAGATAATCTCAGCAACGCTAACTGGCTCCCCCTTTATATGTATATCCCCAAGCATCTCATCCCCTCTTCTTTCAATCCAATAAACGAAATTGGAGTTCAGTTGATATAAAAGGGATTCCAGGTTCTGTTGAAAGACGAACAACCGACCTCTGATAATATCAAACTCCATTCTCGATGAATCATCCTCTAGATCGTCCTCTATCCCGGTAATAAGAAGCATAAACTCCCTTAAGGCTTTAGCAAGGGTATCGCCAAAGGGGAGTCCCTCTCTAATACGTACAGTATTACTAGTGTTAAATAATTCTCTTAAATTCTCAAAAAATGAACTCAACTCTGATATTATCACTCTCATCGACTTAATGGCTTTTTTCCTCTTACTCTCATCTGATATCCTTAAGAGAATGCTATTCTTCCTATTCTCCCTGTATAATCGGTTAACAGTATCAACAATCTGGTTGTAACTAACCTTAAAGCCAAGTTGATCGGATGCTATTTCCTCGATTGACTGAGCCTCGTCAAATATAACTATATCAATATTTGGAAGATAACACTTTCCTAAGGCTATATTTGAGAAAAAAAGGTAGTGATTCATTATTAGTAGATTTGTTTTTGACCATTTCCTTTTAGCCCTTTGGAAGACACACATTGAAGAGAATGGGCAGTTGTAGGGATTGCATACCTCAGTCTCCCTCGAAATTTCATTCCATAGAATGTTTGACAAATCTATATCAAAACGTGTAAAGATCTCACTATCACTAAAACGTCCTTTTACCTCTTGTACGGCATTGATCTCCTCCTTGGGAAACCTTCCATTTGATAGAAGGAGTTCATATCTTTTCCTGCAAGGATAGTTCTGACTACCAAGACAGAGAGAATAGGAGAAATCTCTCTCAAGGTATCTGTTTATAATCAATTGAACAAGCGGTACATCCTTATCTATTAACTGCTTCTGAAGAGTCTTTGTTTCAGTGCTTATTGCTAGGATTTTATTGTTTTCAAGGGAATACACTAGTGCTGGTACAAGATATGCCAGTGTCTTGCCTACGCCTGTACCTGCTTCTACCAATCCATTCTCGCCTGAGGTGAGGGTCTCAAGAATAAACTCCGACATTTCAAGCTGTTCTTGCCTGAACTCAAAATTACTATATAGGCCTCTTAAATGCCCATCCTCTCCAAATATCTCATGCATTATTGTGTTATGATTTTTTTATTATATCTGTAGTAGAAAAACCTTTTACCTGAGGCAATATCTTGACAATTCCGCCATTCTCTTCAACCACTTTTTTTTCTGGTAGGTTGTGCTTGAGATAATCTCCACCCTTAACGTGAATATCAGGTCTTATTCTTCCCAATAATTTAGTGGGACTATCATCTCTGAAAATTACACAATAATCCACAAAACCGAGTGAGGCAATAACTGAAGCCCTATTCCTCTCACTATTTATGGGTCTTCCCACCCCCTTAAGCCTTCTGACAGAATCGTCACTATTGATGCCAATGATTAATATATCGCCAAACCCTGAAGCGGATTGAAGATACTCTATATGGCCAAGGTGTAATATATCGAAACATCCATTGGAAGAGACAATTGTAAGATTACTCTCTCTGATCTCTCTACAGACAGAATCGATCTCCTCGATGACCACGATCTTCTCCCTGAAATGCCTTACTCTCATCCTCTCATCTTGATCATGTCATTCTCAATATAAGGAATAGCCTCAATAAAAAATTTAACATTGTTAAAATTGTATAGCTATCACATGGAATAATATTATGTCACTATATAAAGAGCAGTCAATCCCTTTATACAAATAATTCGACTCTAATCTTCCGCACCCAAAAGGCCAGTCCTTATGATAAAGTATAAAAGTGTCACAATAGACGACGCGGCTGCAGCGACATAGGTCATTGCTGCTGCTGAGAGTACCTTTTCTACACCGACCATCTCATTTGAGCCTATAAATCCCTGTGATAGCAATATCGCCTTAGCTCTTGAAGTGGCATTGAACTCAACTGGCAGAGTAATCAACTGGAATATTACGGTAATGGTGAATAATAATATGCCCAACTTTACTAATCCAAGTGTACCGATTATAAACCCAACCAATATAATAATCCAGGCTAAGTTAGATCCAATGGAGGCTGTTGGAGCCATTGCATTCCTTAGCATTAGTGGAGCATAGGACTTTGCATGCTGAATAGCATGTCCTGTTTCGTGGGCAGCTACTCCAATTGCTGCCAGAGAATTAATCTGATAAACATCGGAAGACAATCTCACAACCTTTCGGATTGGATCATAGTGATCCGATAAAAACCCCCCGGTTTCTACAACAGGGATATGAGATAGACCGTTTGTTTTGAGAATTTTCTCTGCAATATCAACACCTCTTAATCCAGTATGAGTTGGGATTCTTGAATATTTTTTAAAGGTAGTTTTTACCCTAATGGAAGCAAATACAGATAAAACTAATACTGGCAGCATCATCATCCAGTATAATGGATCAATTCCAAATAACATCTTCATACCTCCTGATAATAATTCTTACAATTTATGTTATGCATATTTTATGCGTTTACTTATCTGACTTTTGATTAAAGGGATATATCGATATCTTATAATTAACTTTATAACTAATGATAAGTTGAATTACAATATAAATTACTAATGAAAATTCTTCAAGCACTATTCATATTTATTCAATCAATGATTTAGGGATAAAACCTTACAAAGTGTTACATAATAATATTTGCTATTAATAATGCAATGCCAATACTTAAGTAGATTATTGATATGATTCTATCCGTTTAGCTTTAGAAAAAGATTATTAACACTAGTATATTCATCATTAACGAAGTATATAAAGATTGTTAATTACATTTGACAATAACTTCAATCTCAATTATTCTGGAACAAATGACAGTTAAATAGGCATATCCCTTTTAACAAGGATAATCCCTAGAAAAATTACATATATAGTACACCAATGCGTCTTCGATTTCATCACATCTGCAACACAGGCGCTAATCTTTAGGATACAATTATATGCAGTTTACTAAAACACCCAACCGAAATATGCATTTACAGTTTATTCTATTATACCTGCTTGTATCGATCTTTTGTCAATGCAGCTCCTTTGACAAACCAGGAAAGAGGTTGAGCGATACCTACAAGGTCAATAATAGGGAAATTAACAGCGATTGGGCTTTATATAGCAAAGGTCTATTCTACGAATCGATGAAGGATTACAATAAAGCCATAAAATATTATATTGATGCTTCCAATCATGGAGTTGCTTTGGAGAGGATCTATTATCATCTAGCTAAATGTTATTACTATACATTCGATTATAAATCAGCTATAAAGTATTCAAAGATGTCAATTGAGTCAGATATGTATTACACAGAACCCTATATACTCTTACATGGCATTTATTTAAGCCTTAAGGATTATCAAGAGGCTGCCTCTATCTATGAAAAACTAATTGAGTTAAAGCCGAATTATGTAAAAACCTACTACTCCCTTGCAATCCTCTACTATGAACGAATACAAAATCATGATAAGGCACTTGCCTTTTTTCAAAAAATATTAGAACTTAATATGCCTGTTGATGACTATTTCCTGGAATATTCAAATTATTATATCGGATGCATATATCACGATCGAGGTGACGAAAAAAACGCGATTAAACACTTTAAGCTAGTTTTGGAAATAAATCCTGATAATTATCCCACTGCCTACATCTTAGCAAATATTATGATGGATACCTATTCTCTTGAAGAGGCGAAAAAATATGCATATTATTATCTCAAAATGGATAAAGACAATCTTAGATTAAACTCACTATTGGGTAGGATATATTATTTAGAAAACAATCCCAAATCAATCGAGTATCTCAGAAAAGGGATGTCAATGAAGACCATTCATGGATTTATCGCAAAATCCCTCTACCTAGAGAAATTACATAAAGATATAGAAGCCAAGGAATATCTGAAGAGCATAATTAATAAATCTCCCTTGATCATTTCCCCACATATCGCATTGGCAAGAATCAGCCTGCGAAATAAAGACCAAAAAAATGCCATAAGCGAATACTTCACTGCTGCGATACTGATGTATAAAGTCAAATTATTATATTCAGCAAGAAATGTTCTCCTAAAAATATTGTCCATAAATGACAAAATCCCTGAGATATACTATTATATTGGCAAAACATATGAAGAAATCGATAAACTAAATCTTGCAATAATCTATTATAAAAGGGCAAATGAATTAAGACAAAGCGTTGAAATGATGATTCATATTGGTTATCTATACAATTTAACGAACAATTTCAAGGAATCTGTCAGATATTTTGATGTAGCCATAAACCTTGAACCAAAAAATTCAAAGACCTATTTCTATAAGGGATTAGCATATTCCAGAAATAATAATTATAATCAGGCTGAGTTACTCTTTAAAAAGGCAATTGAATTACAGTCTGAGAATGACATGTATCATTTCTACCTAGCGACTGTTCTTGAAAAACTGCATAGGCTTGATGAATCAATTGACTCTCTTAAAACAGCAATAAAATACAATCCACAAAATGCAAGAGCATGCAATTACCTTGGTTACCTCTACGCTGATCAGAATAAAAACTTAGATGAATCCATTGATCTTATTCAAACAGCACTAAAGATTGAACCCCTGAATGGAGCCTATCTTGACTCGCTTGGATGGGCCTATTATAGAAAGGGGGATTATCAGCTGGCACTTGAGAAGCTATTAGAAGCGGAGCAACAGTTAATAAATAATGGAACGCCTGATCCTGTTGTCTATGATCATATTGGGGATACATATCAAAAGATTGGGGACATGAAAAAGGCCTTTGAATACTGGAACAAATCTTTTGATATTGAAAATAATCCAAAGATTAAAGAAAAAATTAAAGGATATAGGCAATAGGATAGACAAATAGCAGCCTATTCAATATATGCAAAGAAGACTAATTACATCATCGCTAGGAATCTTCATTTTTACATTTTTTTCAGTGATATCAACCTGCTCAAGGAATATAGAAAATAATCGTGATTATAATAAAACCCCAAATGATGAAAAGGCTCGATTCTTCATTAACAAAATCGCAGAGATAAATAATCACTCACCAGACACCCTTTCTGCCAATTTTATTATTAATGGCACAATCAATGATAAAAAATTTAAATCCACAGGAAGAATTCTATATAGTAAAAATCCCAAAAGGATGATGATCACCCTATTAGACGCAATTTTTCAGAGCACCTTAACTAATATCTTACAGGAGGAGGATATACTAAGGATATACTACCCATTGGATAAAAAATTGTACATAGACAATATACAAAAAATCGATCTTAGAGATTATCTTAAGATTGATACAAATATAGATTTAATACTACTCTCACAGCTAGCCATGGGGGCGATACCGCTCATCGAAAACTATTCAATAAAAAGGGTAATATTAACAAAAAATACAAATGTGGGTGAAGAGGACACCAATTTCTTAATAATAGAAAATGAACAATACTATGAGACAATATCCTTTAAGAACGAAGTTCCAGATAAAATACTCAGGGTAGACAGAAAAACAAATGAAAAGATCGAGTTTTATCTCTATGACCGAATTAACGTGAAGAACACTCACTTCTATAAAAGAATAGGGTTTGTCCATCTGGGATCGGGGTGTAGGGTAACGCTGAGATTTAAAGACCTAAAATTCAACATTCCAGTTGATATAGATACGATGATGATAATAGATATACCGAGGGATGCTGAAATAATTTATATGAGATAGGGTTTCTATATCATTCACCTCGAGTTTTAATACTAAACAATTTCAATATTGCATCATAGAGATATGGTGACCAGCACTTCATTTGCCACATGAACCAGATAGCGAAGGATCATGTTTTATTCTAATTATTTTCCCAAGATATTCAACCGGAAATCGATATCCCTTTACTCGTATACTTAATCTTTTTGAATATCTGCTCTGAGGATAGAAGTGGTATAGCTTTGCATAATAGTAATCAGCGGTTGTTTTGTCACCGATCATCTTAAAGCCCCTAGCGATGTTCCATATTATCCTGTCCGCATCAGGATCCGTAACACCTAATGAAAGAGCAGAGAGAAGCATCCTCAACCCCTCTTTTGCTGACCTCCACCGCTTAACTGATTTGGTTCCGCTTGTGACCAGCATATCGTAATCGCCTTTCCTTACTCCTCGGATAAATCCAGCCCTGTAAATCATGCTGCTCTGACTCCTCATATTGAGAAATGAAAATCTAATACTATGCCCCCCGGGATATATTTCTTTTCCATAGTCAACCCTATAAAGGTCATCCGAAAGGCGCTTACATTTTACAGTAATACCATCATAGGTTACTTTTAACGATTTAAAATCAATACCCACTCCTTCAATACCGCTGTCTAATTTTATTGCGATTACAGGCTTTTTATCATCAATCAGATTCCTTAGGTAATCCCTATCCTCTATGGGGCATGAGATATATACCTCAGCTTTTGGGATACCTCTATTAAAAAATTCTGCTATCGCAAAAAAGTAGGCCTCCGCCTCAAGCTGATTAAATTGAATATCATTCAATCTCATTGAGTGCTTTTCATCTGAGAAGAATCCGGGTTCGCCAATTACACCAGGGCAGACATTTCTAGTTTCCCTCAGGATCATGGTGCCAGTCTCAGTATATATCGTAAAGTCTGAAATTATCTTCCCTCTCTCATCCATGATTTTATGAAACTCATCAATTAGCAATTTGGCGAAGCTATAACTGAGAGGACGAACCTCCTTGTTCCCCCATATTAACACTGATGGATAATTGACCTCATCCATTCTCCTCACAGTACCGTTATGATGAAGACTTATGAGTAAATCAGGCCCTATAGCCTTTACCATATCAACCCTCTCTCTGAGTGGAATATCCTTATCGCTTTTTCGACTCATTGAGATAACAGCCCCAGCCCTCTTCAGCATATTCTCTAATATCAACGCTGTCTTTAAATTTGTCTCCTCCTCCCTAATGCCATCCGGTCCTATTCTAAAAGGATCGGTTTCCCCCTTCCCTCCGTGCCCAGGATCTAAAAAAATTTTTTTTCCATGCAATTGAGGGTATTTCGTTAGATCGATATTGCCAGTATACTCATATTTATATCGAAAGTAATTGCAACTCATAACAACAGTCCCAGTTATCAAGAGTATAATAAACCATCTGCCACTCTTTCTGCGGATTCTTTGTGTTGATTTCCAATAGACACTTATGCACGATTTCATTGAATAATAGCGAAGTTGCTCTGTGCCCTCTGTTGCATATATTCCTCTGTTTATTTTTTTTATGTCACTGATTGTTTTTCTTTTATCCCACATCAATTACTCCATTGACATTCTAAGCAGTATTGTTTAATTATTTGACCTCTTCCTCTATTATCAAATATTTAAGATAGGATGGATGAGCACAAATTCTTCTTAGCTTCCTGGTCAGTAATATATGTTTATTGATATTGATGAATTGTCAACATATAGATCATTATTAAGAAAATTCGTAAAGCAGTATTCCATACAATCCTTCACTTTGCGATTAAAGAAATCGATTTGTATTGAAGCAGAATGTAATAAATGTCGTCTTTATGAATATATGAGTGTAATGTTTAATAAATAGGAGGATAGAAAAAAATTCTATCGATTTTCTATCCCTGCTCCCGAAATGTAATGTATTAATAATAACTGAGAGTGTATCGCTTCAATGAAATGGGACAAGAGCTCCAGGTCTATAGATACTTTCAACATATCCTAGGGCTTCAGTTTTTAACAATTAAATTATTGTTGACTCTTTCAATAATTACCTTTTTTATCCATGTCATTACCAACTATCCTTATATACTACGATAATGTAGATCATGAAAATATATTATAGAAAAACAATAGAAAGAAAATCCTTTGTAGAGGAAATACTACATATATTTGAAGAGGAGATAAGGTGGAAGAAACGAATTTTAGTAAAGCCAAATATTGTTTCCAGAGAGGAATATCCTACCACAACACACATTGAAACGCTGGATGCTGTTTTATCCCTTTTAACAAAATCTGATAGAGAATTGGTTGTAGGAGACGGCCCAGCTTTAGATGCGAGGCCACAAAGTGTAATAAAATATCATATCATAAAGGATATTTGCGCTAAGCATAATGTTAAACTGCTGAATCTTCATAAATATCCCAAAAAGGTTTTTAACACCAACTCAGATGGACAATTAAAATTAAAGATATCAACAATACCCTTAACCTGTGATTATATTATTTCTCTACCAATATTGAAAGCGCATAAATTAAAGAATATAGGCATTACATGTGCCTTGAAAAATCAATTCGGCTATTTATCTAATTTTCATAGATTAAAATATCATATAAAGCACAGGCTTATCAACAGATGCATTGCGAATATCAATTACACTGTAAGAACTGATCTCTTTATAGTAGACGGCATAGAGGTGCTCTTAAATGCCAATGAGATCAGACATGGGGGTTACATAGCAAAATTAGGTATTATGTTTGCGGGAAAAGATCCCGTAGCCCTTGATTCATATGGATTTAAATTATTAAAGGAACTGGGAGAAAAGAAATTGTTAAATAAAGATCCTGTTGATATTGAATACATTAGCTTGGCGCAAGCCTATGATTTAGGAAACACCAACTATGAGCTAATAGAAATATAATAGTCCAAAGTGGAGGTTTTCCCTCCCTGTCTGGAACCTGATTACCACGGCATAAAAAATCAAAATATATAGAATACTTTTCATCAACTATATAGTTGGTCAGACACTCCTCTCCCCTCTCCTTTCTAAAGAAGGAGTTGCGCTCTTATCAATAAGGCTTAAAAATTTAGCATAATTACTTGTGCTTATGTCGTCCATTGATTTGATCTCAAAACCTATCTTAATGATCTTATTAGCCAGCATATCGATATGTCTGACGCCAGCCAAAATAGAAGCCTTTTTACTCTTAGGCAACAACATATCTAAAGAGACATAGCTATCTTCCTTATATTGGGGAATTAGTT
Source organism: Spirochaetota bacterium (assembly GCA_034190085.1). NCBI lineage: Bacteria > Pseudomonadati > Spirochaetota > Spirochaetota bacterium. Next base: position 3,433 of record JAXHTS010000068.1, on the reverse strand, counting down.
TCTTATCTCGAAAAACTATCCCTAATCCCCCTTTCGACACATCAGATACGAGTAATCTCTCCTCAGATACATGAAATATGTTGAATTCCACACTTAACTCTTCGATTAAATTCACTATTCTCTTTACTGAATGAAGACTCGATCTATTAAATGGCGCTGTGTCATTCACTTGGATGTATCCATAAGGAATATTCGCATTATAGAGGATAGGAACTGATACCTCTGATATAAGCTCCCTTCTACCCATTAAGCAACTGTCCTTAGCATATATATTTCTCATATAAAAGTTATGCTGTGAAATCATCTGTTCATTATTCAAATCTGAAATGAAGATCGGAGTCCTCTCATTATAAAAATAGTTCATCCTAGCATCATTATTTTTCCCTTCACTACAAAAATGAATCTTCATATATTTATACTCTTTGCCCTTATTATACTCTATTATCTCTCTTATGCGGTCTATCTTTTTGCTCTCAAGGATAAGGGATCTCTTTAAAACAAAATCAGATACGATGTTAGTGGCAAATATCAACCACTTTTTCTCCCCACTGATATTCATCATACTCCTCACTTCTTTTCTAGCAGCGATCACTATTTGAAACATCACAGGATTAAACACAAATATATCCCTTGATCTCCTCTCGCATAACCTTAAATAAGAGTATATGATATTATCACCACACCTTGTAAAGATGAAAGAGTTATCCGGCACATCTGTTACAATGGGAAGCTTGATTACTACCAATCCTCCTAAACAACTAATCAGCTTAACTTCAATGTTACGATTTTCCAGTTTAATAAAAACCGTATTATCAATATAAAACCTATTAAGCATTTTTTCAAATATCTTTCTATCAGTTATTGTCTTCACTTCATTAATCATAGATAAACACCTTTACTATTGTTCTACTTCTATAAAACCTCGTCTAATAGCTGTCATATTCTCATTTGAGCAAGAAGCCCAGCCTATAAATTTTCTATAAAGCGATGAAAATGGTACCTGGCATTAAGCTCTTCCATGATGAATATTGACAAATGATTGGAATATAATAATGAATCCTATAGGAAATTGTGATAATCTTCAAGAAAGTTTTTCACGTCCTTTAACTAAGCTAAAAGGCCAGATTACCTTTATAGGATTTATTTATGATATATAGCGCATGATTCTGAGTGTAGCGCAATGAGAGTAGTATTGCAGCCATCGAGTGTTAAATGGAAAAACACTCGATTATATGAAAAAGTAAATATTCTAAAGGTTAAATAAAAAACGGATTATATCACCATCCTTCACAGGATAATCCCTCCCTTCTGAACGAAGTAGACCCATATCCTTTATTCTCTGCAACGTGCCGGCATTAACGAGATCATTAAAGCTGAAAACCTCAGCTCGGATAAAACCCTTTATAAAGTCGGTATGGATTTTGCCCGCCGCCCTTATGGCATCCGTTCCATCCAAAATTGTCCATGCCTGAAGGTCCGTCTCTGCTGTATAAAATGTAATTAGACGAAGTAATCTTAAGGATGACTTGATCAACCTATCAAGGCCTGACTCTTCTAATCCAAGAGCTTTGAGATAGTCCTCTTTCTCACATTCAGGCAGTTGAGATATCTCTTCCTCAAGTTTTCCCATTATTGAAAGGGATTCCGATCCATTCCTCTCCGCATATTCCCGCACCTTTTTTAATTCATCATCCTCTGTACTAACCTCATCCACATTAGCCAGATACAGGATAGGCTTTGAAGTGATCAATCCGTAATTATTGATCAAATCAATCTCATCACTATTTATATGTAGGGTATTTAGCAGTTTGCCATTATCGAGATGATCTAAAAATCCCTGCAGAGTCTCGACATCAGCCTTTGACCTCTTGTCTCCGGATCTAGCAGTCTTAAGGAGCTTCTCTTTAGCTCTTTCCAAAATTTCAATATCGGAAAGGATAAGCTCAGTATTGATAAGTTCAACATCCCTAATGGGATCGATCTGTCCACCTACATGAACAACATCCTGACTCTTAAAGCATCTGATGACATGAATAATTGCATCTACATCCCTAACGTGGCCCAGGAACCTATTTCCTAAGCCCTCTCCCTTTGACGCCCCCTTGACTAAACCTGCCACATCCACGAATTCGATTCTATTTGGGATAGAATTCTCCTTATTAAGCAATTCCCCAATCCTCGTTAATCTCTCATCTGGCACGGGGACTACTCCCCTATTCGGCTCTATTGTACAAAAGGGATAATTTGCAATCTGTGCATTGCCTCCAGATAAGGCATTAAATATAGTCGTTTTACCTGCATTCGGCAGGCCTATTATTCCACAGTTTAGACCCATCCTCTCTCCCTATAAACAAATTAAGAAATCCTAACATCTTAAGCTTACAGTTATGACTAGGCAAAAGTTTATGCTTTGAAATGACCCGATGAATAACTCATATTGTAGTCCTCATCTACTTAAATAACAAATCCATTAAAAAAAAATAATAATAGATACTTGGTAGGTTCTCTAATGATATTTCATGAATCATTCTTGTGATGCAATATGCATTAGCAATTTTCGAGTTAATTCAGCATCCGCTAATGCTCGATGAATGGCTTTAGGTAAAGATAATCTGCTTTGTCTAGCCGCATCTCTAAGTTTATACCATTTGAAATGCCCATAGTGGTCATCCCATGTTCCCTTATACTTAGCATACAACCTCATGACACATATTACTTCCCCTATCTTCCCTAATTCAATTCCATATTTTGATAAGGATTGTCGGATTAATCTTATATCAAAATCATAATTATATAGGCATATCGGTCTATTGCTCAACAGGCTTTTCAATTTATTCTTCCATACAATATCGAATGTTGGAGCGTTATTCACAATCCTATTATTTATACCATGAATTAAAATAGCCCTAGCTGGAATCACATCAACTGGTTTAATAAGGGTATTTATTTGGACATCTCCATCAATGTCAACTGCAGCTATTTCAACAATTTCGTCATCGCTCTTTAAACCAGTTGTCTCTGTATCAAGAATAATGGGATCTCGTTTGATAATATCCTTAGCATATTCAACCGGATTTCTATCCTTCAACTCAAAAAACATCATTTCACCTAAACCTGTTGTATTTGGTTCTTTATAATGTGTAAATATCCCTTGAGGTGTCAATCTTATTTCGCATGAATCTATATATCGCTTATCCTATTTTTCATTTACACGAACGATTAAAGCCAACACCGAAACAAGCTTGGGGAATTCTATAACTAATAAAGGAGATAGCAATATGATTATCCCTTTTGTTCAAGATTAAGATGGGAATTATGGCCTTGCCCGAAAAAGAGGACATGAAGTTAAGCAAAAGAAACGATAATAAGCTTAACGGAGGAGTCAATGAAATCAAGAAGAAAATTTGACAAACAATTTAAGATTGATTCAGTA